>CASFXO010000105.1 GCA_949298665.1 uncultured Lentisphaeria bacterium | reverse complement strand
TATCCGGCGTCTTCCCCTCCGACAGGCGGAAATAAAGATCGGTACGGTTCACCAGTGTCCACTCAAACGGTTTCAGCTCCTCCGGTTTCTTCAGTTTGCCGCATTTGCGTTTGGAATGCTGTTCCATCCGCTGCTGTTTCCTGTCGAAGAGCAGGAAGAAGCGCCATACCATCGATTCGCCCGGATCTTTGATGTTCATCCGGTACAAGCCGGGTGAAATCTGCCGGGCATCCTTCGACGTGATCCGGGCGGCGCCGGTAAGAGTGTTGAAGGAGCCATCCTCATCGCCCGGTCCCGGCGGGACCTTTTTTTCAACATTTTTTTCCGGAGGGGTTGACATGGCCCATCGAATATTGTATAATTAATGTAGAATTAACATCGGTAGTTGTACATGAATTATACAAACAACACAACATGTTCTCCGCGCGAGCAGGTGATCCGGAATGTGTTGCAGCTGATCCGGAAACAGGAACTGCCGCCGGATGCCGAGGTCCCGGCGGAGAGTCTGCTGGCGGAACGGTTCGGCGTCGCACGCGGAACGGTCCGCTCCGGGCTGGCGGAGCTCGCCGCACGCGGCATTCTGGAGAAGCGGGGGCGCCGGATGCACGTGGTCTCCCGCCCCGCCGGGCGGGGCACCTTCCTGATGAACCGGACGGTTATCCTCTTGAGCTCCACCGACAAGGACGACGCCATCCGCAAGCGCAATTCCGGCTTCATGGACGCCATTCAGGCGGGTGCGCTCGAAGAGCTGATGGCACAGAACATGCATTCGCTCTGGCTCAATGGCTCCCGGCTGACCAGCGGCGAACTGGAGGAACTTACACAAATCCGCCCCGGCGGCGCGCTGTTTTTCTCTTCCGCCCACCCCACGCTGGAATTCGATGCGGCGGCGCGCCAACTGGCCGAATCCGGCCTGCCGACGGTGGCGTCGGTTCACAAGACACTCTTCCCGCAGGTCGATCATGTGCTGCCGGATCACGCCGAGGGAGCCCGACTGTTGACGGCGGAGCTGATCCGGCGCGGCTGCCGGCGTGTTCTCTGTTACCTGCCGGCCAATCGCCAGGAATACTGGGTTGCCGACCGTTTCCGCGGTTACAGCACCGCCATGCGGGAGGCCGGTCTGGAACCGCGTCCGCTCCCGGAAAACGGATACTGGGGGCGGCATTACGACGACGGAGACGCCTGGAGCGAAAACCGGTTCCGGGAGGAGGTCCGGCTGGCGGCAGGCTATCTGCTGGATGAGTTCGGGCCGGGCGGGAATTCCCCCGACGCACTGCTGACCAAGACCGACTGGGATGTGCCGATTCTGGCGGCGGCGCTCCGTCTGCTGGGGAAAACGCCCGGCAAGGATGTTGTGATCGCCGGGTACGACAACAAAATCGCCTTCAGCGGCTGGAAGCAGTTTGAGAGTTATACTCCGCCGCTCACGGTGGACAAACGGAACAATGAGATCGGGCGGTGCATGACCGGGCGGCTGCTCGCCCGCCTGAATGCCCCGGCGGACTGGAAGCCGGGCAATATCTTTGTCAGACCGGAGCTGATTGCCGTCCCGTGACCCTCGTCACAATTCCGGGCGGGATACGGTGCAGTAAGATCGGATTTCAACAGAAAACCATAAT
>CASFXO010000104.1 GCA_949298665.1 uncultured Lentisphaeria bacterium | reverse complement strand
CAATCGAATGAAGAAGGGTTTTTGGCGATGAATTACGACAGCGACGCCCGCACAATCGATCCCGCCATGGCGCTCAAACCGGATGCCGGTGACGGGTTGAAGTGGTTTCTCCCGGCGGAAAAACCGTTGCGCCTCTCCGGTTTCTACTGGTACGACCACGACCGCGTCTACCGGCGACTCCCCAACGACGAATCCCGGATGCCCCGGGCCGCGGAACAGCCCTGGCACGCAGCCGGAGCGGCATTGCTGAGCTGGCACACCGCCGGCGGAGAAGTGCGGTTCCGTACCGACAGCAGCCGGATCGTGCTCCGGGTGCGGCTGAAAAACGATTACGTCATGGACCACATGCCGCAGACCGGCAGCGGCGGCTTCGATGTATACTGCTCGGACCCGGCCGGAACGCTCCGTTTCGTCGGCGTCACCCGGTTTGAATTGAAGGCGGTGGAGTACACCGCCGAACCGGTGCAGAACATGACTCCGGAAATGCGGGAGGTGCTGATCCATTTCCCTCTGTACAACGGCGTCGACTCGGTTTTCATCGGCTTGGACGAGCAGGCTCGCGTGGAGGCCCCCGCCCCGTGGCGGGATCCCCGTCCGGTCGTGGCCTATGGCACCTCCATCCTGCACGGCGGCTGCGCCTCACGGCCGGGGATGAGTTATCCGGCACAGCTGAGCCGCCGATTCCACATGCCGGTGCTGAATTACGGCTTCTCCGGCAGCGGCAAGGGCGAACCGGAGATCGCGCAAATGCTCGCGGAAATCGCCGCCCCCGCCGCCTATCTCATCGATTATGAGGCCAACACCGGCACCGTCGAACACATGGCAAAGACGCTGCCGGTCTTTCTCGACATTCTCCGGGAAGCCCATCCGGAAACGCCGATCGCGGTCATTTCCGGCACCATGTACGGTCGCGACGCGGTCGGGGACCGGAGCATGGACCGCGCCGGTCTGCGCACCCGTTACCAGACGGTGGAACGCGCCGAGGTGGATCGCCGCCGGGCGGCGGGGGACGGGGCCATCCGGTTTGTGGACGGCAGCCGCTTCTTCGGGGAGGACTGGGACGAATGCACGGTCGACGGGATTCACCCGACTGATCTCGGCTTTCACCGGATGGCCGACGCGCTCACCCCGGTATTGCGCGACATGCTGAATCTGAACGAAATGGAAGGAACCTGCCCGAAATGACGTACTCTGCCGCTCCCGATCGTTATGCGAACATGGATTATCGCCGCTGCGGCCGCTCCGGCCTGCGCCTTCCCGCCGTTTCCCTGGGTTTGTGGCACAATTTCGGCAGCGTCGACGTCTACGAAAACGCCCGCGCCATGGCCGAAACCGCATTTGATCTGGGCATCACCCACTTCGACCTGGCCAACAACTACGGACCGGAACCGGGCAGCGCCGAATGGACGTTCGGCCGGATCCTGCGGGATTCGCTCGGCGCGCACCGGGACGAACTGATCATTTCCAGCAAGGCCGGCTACCTGATGTGGCCGGGCCCCTACGGCGAGTGGGGTTCCCGCAAAAACCTGATCGCCAGCTGCGACCAGAGTCTGAAACGACTGGGGCTGGATTACGTGGACATCTTCTATCACCACCGCCCGGACCCGGACACCCCGCTGGAGGAATCGATGGGGGCGCTGGAACAGATCGTCCGCAGCGGCAAGGCGCTTTACGTCGGCATTTCCAACTACGGTCCGGAAGCGACGGCCGAGGCGGCGCGGATTCTGCGCGAAACCCGGACGCCGTTCATCATCCACCAGTTCCGCTACAATTTGTTCGACCGGACTTATGAACGGAACGGGCTGCTGGAGCTGCTGACGCGCGAAGGCATCGGCGGCATCGTCTTTTCGCCGCTGGCCCAGGGACTGCTGACCGACCGTTACCTGAACGGCATTCCGGCGGGATCCCGCGCAACGCGCAATCATTTCCTCAAAACCGACCGGATCACCCCCGAACTGCGCCGGAAGATCACCCGTCTCAACGACGTCGCCGCCCGGCGCGGCCAGACGCTCGGCGCCATGGCGCTGGCCTGGCTGCTCCGTCACCCCGCGGTTACCTCCACACTCGTCGGCGCCAGCCGCCCGGAACAGATCGTCGCACTGGTTCAAGCACAGAAAAACACCACGTTCGCTCCGAAGGAACTGGCCGAAATCGAAGCGATTCTCGCCGAATGAACCTCCCCCTGTTCATCACGCTCCTGATCGGGGGGCTGCTCTGTCTGGCCGACATTCCCGCGGCGGCGGCCGATGCCGTCGCGCCGGAATGCGCCGTCTGCGGAGCCCCCATCCGGGGACGTTACCTGACCGCGAACGGCAAAGCTTATTGTTCCGAAGCCTGTCTTGCCCGAACCCGCCCCCGCTGCAGCGTCTGCAACCGCCGCTGCGGAGCGGAATATCTGACTTCCGGCGATCGGGCTTTCTGCTCCCGGAATTGCCTGGAAAAGACGCTGCCCGTCTGCCGGGTCTGCGGCCGCAAACTGGTCGGAGCCTATCGCAAGCTGCTCACCCCGGACGGCGAACTCCTTTACTGCAACGAATGCGCCGCGCTCCCCCGCTGCTTTTCCTGCCGTCTGCCCGCCCGCGGGACCACCCTGCCGGACGGCCGCCACCTCTGTTCGGACTGCGCCCGCGCTCCGATCACCGATCCGGGCGAGGCCGGAAAAATCTTCGAACAGACCCGGACACTGGTCTCCCGTCTGCTCGGCGACACGCCGTCCTGCCGGTTGCAGTTCTTTCTGGCCGACCGGCCGCTGCTGCAGCGGCGCCTCGCGGAATCCGGTCGGAATTGGACCGACGAGGAGCTGGGACTCTACCATTTCGAACAGAACAGCCGGATTTTATATCGCAACGACCGTCCGGTCGAAGAACGGGTGCTCAACCGCCGTTGCGCAATCTATGTGCTGGATCACCTGCCCCGGGAGCGATTCATCGAAAGCTGCGCTCACGAAATCGCCCACGACTGGATGCAGCATCACGCCGGCGTCCGGTACCCGGAAGACATCCGGGAGGGGTTCGCCGAATACGTGGCCGCGCTGGCCGACCGCGCTTCCGGTCGTCCGGAAATGGTCCGCCGCATGGAAAGCAATCCGGATCCGGTCTACGGCGGCGGATACCGCAAAGTGGCCGCTTATGCGCAACAGCATGGTCTGAACGGCCTGTTGACCGCCCTGCGACAGGGAAAGCCGCTTCGATGAGGTGGCGGGATGCCGCCTCTGAACAGGGGAATTTTTGTTTTTTTCCGCTTCGGCAGCTGGCTTTCCGCCGGAATGCGCCTACAGTATGAAAATGAGAAAAAACAGCGCAAGCGGGGAGTATTGGTCATTCATGCGGAAAATCGCGTTCAGGACGGCCGTCGCACTTCTGATCCCGGCCGCCGTCGGTTTATTCGGCTGCCGGAGCGGAAACACGGCAGGATGGTATGATTCGGAATTTCAGCAAATCGTCCGGCAGGCCGGGGAACGGGTGTTCCCGGCCGTGGTGTACATCCGTGTCGTCAGCGACGATCTGGAGAGCGGCAAAAACAGCGCCAATGCCGTCTCCGGCAGCGGCGTCCTGATTTCGGCGGACGGCGAACTGCTGACCAATTACCACGTCATCGACAAGGCCCGGGAAATCCGCTGTCTGCTCCATGACGGTTCCGCCTGGCCCGCGAAAATCGTCGGCAGCGACAAGGACCTCGATCTGGCCCTGCTGCGGTTGGAACGTTCCGATGACGTACCACCCCTGCCGTTCGCGCCTCTGGCCGAAAAAACCGTCAACGAAGGCGATTTCGTCATGGCCATGGGGGCCCCGTGGGGCCTCGCCCGCTCCGTCTCCATCGGCATTATCTCCTGTGCCAACCGTTATCTGCCCACCAACGGCAAATACACTCTCTGGTACCAGACCGACGCCGCCATCTCTCCCGGCAACTCCGGCGGCCCCCTGGTCAACACTCAGGGCGAAGTGGTCGGCATCAACACCCTGGGCATGCTGCTCGGCGGCGCGATCGGCTTCACCATCCCCTCCCCGATCATCCGCATCGTCCTGCCGCGCATCCGGGAATACGGCAGGGTCAACTGGGCCTGGTTCGGATTCCAGCTGCAGCCGCTGCATGATTTCGACCGGAACATCTACTTCAACTTTTCCGAAGGGGTCATGGTCTCCGGTACCGATCCGGGCAGCCCGGCCCGCCGGGCCGGATTCCAGCCGAACGACCGGATCATCGCCGTAAACGGGCAACCGGTTTCGGCCGTGAATCAGGAGGAACTGCCCGCCATCCGCCGCATACTCGGGCTGCTGCCCTTCGACGAACCCGTATCGTTCACCGTGGTGCGCAACGACAAAACCCTGACCCTCTCCGCCGCCCCCCGTGCCAAGGGGCGAATCGAAGGCGACGAAGTCGCGCTCAGCCGCTGGGGGTTCACCGCCAAGGCCATCAACCGTTTCGACACCCCGAACCTCTACTTCTACCAGCCGGAAGGGGTGTTTGTCTACGGCGTGGAAAACTTCGGCAACGCCGCCAACGCACGGCTGATGCGCAATGACATCATCCAGTCCATCGACGGCGTCCCGATCAAATCCCTGGACGAACTGCAGCGAATTTACGAGGAAGCCCTCCGTAAACTGGACACCCAGACCCGCGTGACCATCAGCATCCTGCGCAACGGCGCCCCGCGCCAGCTGGTTCTGGATTACCTGACCGATTATCATAAGGAACAGTTATGAAGTACATTTCTCCGATTTTCCTGCTGGCGCTGTCCTTCAGCGCGGCCGCCGCCCCCCAGTCCGCCGCACCGTCCGCCCCTGCGGAACCGCGGCAGCAGGCCGCCGCGGCCGCCGGACTCAACCGGAAACTGCTGGCGGAACTGGGAGATTCGGTGGTGCGCGTGGAAACTTTCTTCAAAGTGTCCCCCAGCGGCGAAATGCCGTCCGTGACCACGCGCTACAAATGCCCGAACTGCAATGAATATCACACCTCCGGCGTGGAAGATCTGATCAAGACCAGCCGGCCGGTGTCCCAACCCGGATTCGTCATCGCTCCGGACGAGGTGCTGGCGACCGACCTCTATCTGATGCCGGAATGGGTGGACCGGATCGAAGTGGTGTTCCGCGGAAAACCGTACCGGGCGCGTCCGATCGCGTTTTTCCCGGATCAGGAAAGCTGCCTGCTGAAAGTGGAGAACCCTCCCGGAGACTGGAAACCGCTGCAGTTCGATCGGAATGTTCAGGGACGCCTTTATCAATTCTTTCTGGTGGATGAGGAGGGCGTTCCCATTGCCGGAGTGGCCCCCGACAGCGGCGAAAGCGTCTTCCGCAACCTGGAAACCGGCCGGGATTATCAGCTCGTCAAACCCAATACCCTGCTGGTCGACGGCTCCGGCAAAGTCGCCACCGTCACCATGAATGAACACTTCCCGCTGGCGGCCGACCGTCTGGCACCGCCGTCGGAGTGGAAACGGCTGTCCGTGAAAGAACGGCAGAAACAGATGGAATCCCTGGCCGCCTTCCTGCAGGAAAACGTCTACCCCGTCCGGGTCCGGCTGGCCTCCCGGAACAGCAACACGCCGCAGATCATGATCATGCGCCGCAACGACGGCAAGGAGAAAAACGAATTCGATGCCGTCGCCCTCAAACTGGCCGACGGAAAACTCCTGGTCAATCTGCGGCTCTCTCCCGATCAGACCGCCCGGCTGGAACGGATTTTCGTCCTCCACGGCGACAAGGTCGTCGATTGCAGTTTTGTCGGCTCCCTGAAGGATTTCGGCGCACTGCTGGCTGAACCGGATTCGCCGCTCCCCGGAAAAGGCATCCCGCTTTACGACCACCGACCCGGCGCATTGTCCGAACAGAGACTCCTCGCCGCCACCATCCGGAACTTTGACGGAAAACTGCAGATCAAAACCCAGCCCACCCGCCTGACCGGCTTCGAAACGGGATACAACAACACGCAGATTCCGGTGCCGTTGTACTCCTCGGAAGAAAGCGGTTATCTCTTCACCCCCGACCACCGTCTGCTGCTGCTGCCGCTGATCCGCCGGGACAATCTGGATCGTTATTCCTCCGACCGCCCCGACCCGGTAACCGGAGAACGTCTCGCCGCGCTGCTCCAGTCGGACCGGGCGCTGGATGCCAACAACGTGCCCAGAAAAGCCGATGACCGCAACCAGACCGCCTGGCTGGGAGCGGACTTCCAGCGGCTGACCCCGGAACTCGCGCGCGCCAACAACGCCTCCTCCCAGACGGAAAACGGCAACAAGGGCCTGCTCATCACCAGTGTACAGCCGGATTCCCCCGCCGCGAAAGTCGGCTTGAAATCCGGAGACATCCTGCTGTACCTGCGCCCGGAAAATTCCCAGCAACGCCTGGAACTCAGCGGCTATGACTTTTCCATGAATGAATATCTTCAGGAGTTCCCGTGGGCCCAGTACGACGAAATTCCCGAACGGTATTTCGATCAGATCCCCACCCCGTGGCCGCCGGTGGAGAATGAATTGAATACCCGCCTGACCAAGCTCGGCATCGGAAACCGGATCGCCCTCGGCGTCATCGTCGACGGCAAACTGGAGGAAAAACTGCTGACCGTCACCCGGGCACCCGTCAACTTCAGCAACGCTCCACGCTACACCGACAGGCAGATCGGCCTGACCGTGGTCGCCCCCACTTTCGAAGTCCGCAATTATTTCCGGATGACTCCGGAAGACCCCGGCATGCTGATCGCCAGAATCCGTCCGGGCAGCCCCGCCTCGGTAGCCGGACTCAAGCCTTACGAAATCATCGTCAGCGTGGATGATCAGCCGGTCAAAACTCTTGAGGAATTCAAGAAACTCATTCAGGACAAGCGCAGTTTCAATCTCGCCGTCCGGCGTTTCGCCGTCACCCGCGTGGTGAAGTTCCAACTCCCGGATTCCACTCCGGAAACGGAATGACCGCCTCATATAACGGAAGGGCGTACCGCCCTTCCGTTACTGTGCTTCGGTCCCGCTCCGGGCTTTGCAGCCGAAATCCGCCGGAATCACCTTTGCGACCAGCGCGACCACCCCGAAACTCGGCAGCGTACAGGCCATGACATACCAGAAAAATCCGAGATAATTCCCGATGCGGCTCTGAATATCCCCCGAAACCATCCCCGGCACCATCATCCCCAGCGCCATGAATCCGGTCATCAACGCGAAATGGCTGGTTTTGAACCGCCCGCTGTCCTCGGCAAACGCCACCATGAACAACATGTAAAGCGTGAAACCGAAGCCATACCCGAACTGTTCCACCGCCACCGCCGCCCCGACGGTCCACAGCGACTCCGGCATCCGCCAGGCCAGATACACGTAAACCAGGTCCGGCAGGTTGATCGCCAGCGCCATCGGCCAGAGCCAGCGCCGGATCCCGTCCCGGGCGATCACCATCCCGCCGAGAATCCCACCCGCCAGCAGACAGAGCACCCCGACGGTACCATAGATGAACCCCTGCTGAACGTTGTTCAACCCCATGCCTCCGGCCCCGCGACCGTCCAGCATGAACGGCGCGGCCAGTCGGACCAGCTGCGACTCGCCCAGACGGTACAGCAGCAGAAAGGCCAGGGCCCGCCCCACGTATTTCTTCCGGAAAAACGCGGCAAATGCCGCTCCGAATCCGGCGATCACCTCCCGCAATCCGGGATGCGCCGCGGCATCCTCCACCGCCGGCGTCATCCGGCCGTGCCAGAGCGCAAGCCCCCCCATCAGAATCCCGGCGGCCAGCAGCCCGATCATCCACGCGGTACGGATGTCGCCGGTATATTCCTGCAGCATGCCGACCAGCATGACCAGCAGCCCCTGCGCCGTCACCGTGGCAATCCGGTAGGCGGTCGAGCGCATCCCGGTAAACCACGCCTGTTCATGCGCATCCAGACCGATCAGGTAAAACCCGTCCGCCGCCACGTCGTGGGTCGCCGAAGCCAATGCGATCAGCATCAGCACCGCGATCAGCAGACGGTCGGAAAGGCGGAACGGCAGCATCAGCGCCGCCGCGGCGAATCCCGCCCCCATCAGCACCTGCATGACGACGAACCAGTGTTTCTTGGTGCTGAAAAGGTCGAGCAGCGGCGCCCAGAGCGGCTTGATCACCCAGGGAAACGTCAGCAGACTGGTCCAGACCGCCAGTTCCCGGTTGGACATGTCCAGATTCTTGAGCAGGACGGCCGAAACCGTGCCGACGATGGCATAGGGCACTCCCTCGGCAAAGTAAAGGCTGGGCACCCAGCGCCAGGCCCGGGAATGAAAAGACGGCATCGCCCCTTACTCCTTTCCTTCATAAGCAGCCTGCAACCGGTCATGCACCGCCGCCAGCTTTTCGATGTTCTTGGTATTGGTATAGGCTTCGTACAGATAGCGCAGCGCCACCGGTTCCCCGTAAAAGCGGAACAGCATTCCGGTCAGCCCGCCATCGGGATCACGCTCGAATGAAGCGGCGAGAAGATTGGCGGTAAAGGAATTGCGCACCTCGTGGTCGATCGTCCCAGGCGGCGACCGGTATCCCTCGTAACCGCTGCAGAACGGATTGTAGCTCCCCACCAGGGCGGTGCAGAATCCGATCCCCGCCAGCACCGTCAGCACCGCCTGCCGCCCGATCCCGCGACAGACCGGCAGCCAGCGCCGCGCCGCCAGAAACCACAGTCCGGGCAGCACCGCGACCAGATAGCGGAATCCGTAGGCCCAGCCGCCGTATTCGTTGGTGAACGTCAAATAGAACATGATGACGGCGCCGCATCCCCCCGCAAGGGCCTTTTCCGGGCGGGTCAGCCCCCGCCACCACAGCAGCGCGGGCAGCGCCCCCAGCACCAGCGGCTGGTAGGAGAACAACCCGCGCCGCCCGAACAGCGTTTCCCACCAGTACCCCACTTCAAAATGAAAGGCCGCACCCGGTTGATAGGTCCCGGAGCCGGCCAGATAAAGCGGCAGAATTGTCCCGAAAGCCAGATAATTGACGACCGGAAACAGGGCCGCGGCCGCGGCTCCCCCCAGACAATACGCCGCACCCAGCCGCCAGTTCCGCGTCTCCCGGGTCGTCTGAAAGACCGCCGGAAGCCCGGCCAGGCCGATGATGACGCCGACCGGGATTTCCATCGTAAACGCCAGCCCTGCGGCCAGCCCGGCGGACAGGGCGTATCCGGGACGCCGTGCCCGGCAGACCTCCTCCAGCAGCAGAAACCAGAGCAGCAGCAGCAACGCGGCGGGCGTGTGGTTGTTGATCGTCACCGAATAGGACAGCAGCCAGCTGCCCGCGCAGAGGGAAAAGGCCCAGAGCCATCTGGCATAAAGCGTTCCCCGGACCCTCCGGAGCCGCCGGTAAAACCAGCAGAAAATCGCCAGATTGATGCCGGTAAAACACAGGAAATTCACCAGATAAATCAGCAGTCCGTACTGTTCCTCAAAGCTCCAGCCGAACAGCACCACCGGAATCTTGCAGACTCCCCCCAGCAGCAGCGGCAGCAGCGGCGGCTTGTCGGAATAGACCTTCCCGTCCCGGATCACCCGGTCCACCGACCGGAAGACCTTGCCGTCGATCGCAAACGTATTCTGCTCCGCAACCGCCCGGATCGTCGCAAACCGGGTGGATTCATTCCCCGCCAGCGTCACATCGGTCTTCGCCTGCAGCAGGCCGAACAGCAGCAAGACCAGCATGCTGCCGTAAAACAGGCACCGTTCCCGCAGTCTCCGCCGGGCGACCGGCACCGGGGAAGGGCCCTCACCAGATTGCGCCGTCATTCTTCCGTCATTTTTCCATTATATTTACAGCAGGAGAGTTGCATCCGTCACATTGCTCTTCTTCCGGCGAGCGCCGCGCCGATGGTGGCGGCATCGGCATACGACAGACTCGCCCCCGCCGGCAATCCCAGCGCCGGCTGGGAAATCCGGACGCCGGTCGGCTTGAGCAATTCCCCGACGTAAACCGCGGTGGCCCGTCCCTCCACGTCGGCGCTCAGCGCCAGAATCACCTCCCGGAATTCCCCGGAAGCGGCGCGCGCCACCAGCGAATCCGTATGGAGATCCTCCCCGTTCCGGTTTTCCAGCGGCGACAACCGGCCGCCGAGCACATGATACAAACCCCGGTACTGGCCGCTCTTCTCAATGGCGAAAATCTGCTGCGGCTCCTCCACCACACACAGCAGTGTCCGATCCCGGCCGGGCATCCGGCAGATCCGGCAGCGTTCTCCCGCCGCGGCCAGCGCCCCGCATTCGGGACAATACCCGACCGTCTCCGGCAACGCGGTCAGAAGGGCTCCCAGCGCGCGCAGCTTATCCTCCGGCCACCGGAGCAGCGCCAGCGCCATGCGCTCACTGCCGCGCCGCCCGACTCCGGGCAGCTTCCGCAACAGCTCCATCAACTCCTCAAGCGCCGCAGGAAATTCACCGTCCGCCATCGTCTATTTCTCCCTGTCGTTCAGCGGGTCGACGGCGACCGCGGTGCTGCGCGTGGTACGATTCCAGAACAACCACAGGGAATATGCCCCCGTTTCTTCGGTTGCGGTCTGTTGATCCAGATAGCGCCCCGCACCGGCTTTCGCGGTCGCCGTTTCCAGCATGAACCGGATGTGAACCGGGCGCATGCTGTCCCGAAACAGATGATATTTGCCCAGATTCGGGCGATTCGGGTTCCCGGACCAGACCGGCAGCCAATTGAAGAGGTAGACGCCGCGGTTTTCCACCAGCAGGTTCGCCACCACCGGAGAACCGTCCGATGCGGTCTGTCCCTCCGCCGGCGGCGTGATCCGGGCCACGGCCGTCTGCCCCCCGATGCATCCCGTCAGCAGCATCGTCAACGCGCCCAGCACCGCCGGTACGCACCATCGCCCCTCGAATCTCACGGCAAAGCCTCCTTGTCCTGATTCATCCAACCCATTTCCGTAATGTAGCACGGCACCGACGGCTCGTCCAAGCCGTTCCTTGAAAAAAACCGGAAAAACCCTTCGCCGACAACCGGCTTGCCGGTTTGCCGAATAAGGAAATCAATGCTATATTATGGTTCATCATGATTTATAACGCGGCGATCCCGTATCATGCGGCCGATACGCCACCCACCGGCGCCGCCATGAACAGGCGGCGCGTTGTCTGAAGAAATCGAAAGGATGAATGAACATGGCGAAATACGTCCGTTTCAAAGACGCCGCCGGCGCTGTGCGCTTCGGACGGGTCGAAGGGGAAGAAGTGCAACTGCTGGACGGCTGCATCTTTGCCGGCACGCTCCGGGAAACCGGGGAATCCGTCCGGCTTGAATCAATCCGCACCTATCTGACGCCCGTACCGATTCCGAACGTGATCGCCATCGGCGCCAATTACGTCGACCATTGCCGGGAATGCGATTCCGAACCGCCGACCAATCCGCTGGTCTTCATCAAGACCACCAACGCCCTGGCCGCGCACGGCGACGTGATCCGGCTGCCCCGGCTCTATCCGAACGCGGTGGATTACGAGGCGGAACTCGCCATCATCATCGGCAAGGCCGCCAGCTACGTCAGCGAGGAAGACGCCATGGATCATGTGCTGGGCTTCGCCTGCGCCAACGACGTTTCCGCGCGGGACGTGCAGCTCAAGATCGACAGTCAGTGGGCGCGGGGGAAATCCTTCGACACCTTCGCCCCGGTCGGACCGTTCCTGGTGACCGGCATCACCGAGCCGGAAAAACTCCATGTCAAGATGTTCCTGAACGGAAAACTGATGCAGGATCAACCGGTTTCCGATATGATTTTCAGTCTCCGGCGCATCATTTCCCACCTCTCCAACGGGATCACGCTGATGCCGGGCACGGTGATTCTGACCGGTACGCCTTCCGGCGTCGGCATGGCGCAGGAACCGCCGCGCTACCTGCGTGCCGGCGATGTCACGGAAGTGGTCATCGACGAAATCGGCACCCTGCGGAACACCGTGGAAGCCTGACCGGCAATTCCGGTCCGGTGCCGGACCGCGCAGGGAAAAACCGGAGAAAGATCTCTGAAAAACCGGGATTTTTCTTTTTAACGGATTGAAAAAACCGTATTTTCTAGTAAGTTATGGCGCTTATTGGAAATGCGGTTTTTTTTATTCTTGCTGCATCAGAAATAAGGAATCATCGTGAGATGGAAAATCAGACTGTTCCTCTGACGGAAACGGTGAACGCCGCTGCCGGCGTCGTCGGCCTGGGCCTGCCGGAACGGACTCAGATCATGTTGTGGTGCGGAATCGCCGTTTACGTGCTGGGCATGCTGCTGATCGGCTGGTATGCCAGCCGCCGCGTGAAAGGAATGAACGATTTTCTGGTCGCCGGGCGCCGACTGCCGCTGTGGATGGCAACGGCGACGCTGCTGGCCACCTGGTTCGGCGCGGGCTCCAGCATGGGGGTGGCGGCGACAGTCTTCTCCGACGGCGTGGGCGGGGTCATCGCGGATCCGTTCGGCGCGTCGCTCAGCCTGATTCTGGCGGGGGTCTTCATCGTCGGGCTGCTCCGCCGCCTGAAGTGCCTCACGGTCACCGACATCATCGAACGCCGCTACGGCAAATGGGCAGGCGTCTACGCCTCCGCCTGGATGATTCCTGTCTATGTCGGCTGGCTGGGCGCCCAGGTGCTCGGCATGGGGACGATTCTGCAGGTGCTCACCGGCATGGATCTCGTTTACGGCACACTCATCGGAGCGGTGGTGGTGCTGATCTACACCATCGCCGGGGGCATGTGGGCGGTCACGCTGACGGATATTGTGCAGGTTTCATTGATTATTGTCGGGCTGTTCCTGATCGTTCCCGGAGCGGTACAGGAGGCGGGCGGCTGGGTCAGCGTCTTCGCCGATGTGCCGCCGGAACACCTCAGCATCGCCAAACCGGAATCGGAAAGCTGGGTGTACTACATCGGGTCCTGGATCATCATGGGACTCGGCTGCATGGTGGGACAGGATCTGGTGCAGCGTTCGCTCTCCAGCCGTAACGAGAAAATCGCCGCCTCCAGCGCCGTCATCGCCGGTTTCTTCTATGCCGCGATCGCGCTGGTGCCGATCACCATCGGCTTTGCCGCCCGGATCGTATTGGCCCGGTATAACATCACCGCTGAAGTCATGGGGGGCAATCTGGAAGACCAGGTGCTGCCGCGCATGGCGGTCATCGTGCTCGGGAAGTTGTCGCCGCTGGTGCTGATCCTGTTTCTGAGCGCGCTGATTTCGGCGATCATGAGTTCGGCGGACAGCTCGCTGCTGGCGGCTTCCTCGCTGCTGACGAACAACGTCTTCCGCCCGATCTGGCCGCGGCTGTCGGATCAGTGGATGCTGCATGTCACCCGGGTGGCGACGCTGCTGCTGACGGTCATCGCCACGTTTCTGGCGTTGAAGGTCTCCAGCATTTATCAGCTGATGATCAACAGCTGGGCATCGCAGCTGGTGGTGATTTTCATTCCGGTGGTTACGGCACTCTACGTGCCGAAGGCCTCCAAAAATTGCGCCTGGGCGACGATGGTGACGGCCACCGGCGTCTGGTTGAGTTACGTGTTCGTCGGCGC
>CASFXO010000103.1 GCA_949298665.1 uncultured Lentisphaeria bacterium | reverse complement strand
CCAGACGCAGAATCCATGGTCCCAGCGAAAGGCCTTCCGCTCCGTGTTGTGCCAGCAACTCTTCCTCCTCCGGGGTGAATCCTCCTTCCGGCCCGACGAAAAATGCGATTTTACCGCTGCGCGGCGGAATCGGCGGACGCGGCGGCGGCGTCACCGCGCCAAAGTAGAGACGCGCGTCCGCAAGTTCCGGCAGCAGCCGTTCCAGTGAATGATGCACCGAAATCTCCGGCAGGAAGGGATTGCCCGATTGTTTGCACCCTTCGCGCAACAGCGACTGCCAGCGTTCCGTTCCTTCCGGCAACGCGACGGAGCGGGCACAATGCACCACGCGGATTTCCCGCACCCCCAGCTCCGCCGCCTGTTTAAGCAGAACATCGAATTTCTGTCGGCGCGGAGCGGCGCAGCAGAGAATCCAGCGGAGATCGGGTTCGGCAACCGACTGCCGCTCCAGCACCGTCAGTATTTTTCCCGCGGCGACCTGCGCGAGGCCGACGGTGCCGCGGCCGTCCAGCAGCCGCACCTCGTCTCCGGGACGGGCGCGCAGAGTCTTGAACAAGTGATCCCGTTCCTGAGGCTCCAGTTCCGCCGTTTCACCCGGCATTCCGATATGATCCGCAAAAAAAGCGCGCATGACCTGCTGCTGGTTTCCTGTTTCCATTCCGTATCGTCATACTGTAATGCCACCGATGCCGAATATCCAATTCCGAAAGAAAAATTCGAGCGGATTTTTCTCCGACAGACCGGAAGGCCGGACCGTCCCCTCCCCCCCCTCTCCGACAATTATCGTTCACTCCGGAGCCGGTCGAGCAGCCAGGCGATCGTCTCCGCCAGATGCCGCATGTTGGCCAGGCCCTCCTCATCCTCCGCCGCCTCGCCCGGATTGCGGCCGACGGCGAAATTCCAATACGTGGAGCCCGGCACGATCATGCCGCTGATGAGGAAAAAACGGTTGAGTGCGTCAAACACCGCAACCGCCCCGCCCCGCCGGTGCACAGCGACCGCCGCACCGATTTTCCGCTCCAGCATTCGGCCGTTGGCCATCGCCACATAACCCGCCCGGTCGATCAAAGCCTTGACCTCCGTGGTCACATTGGCGAAATAGGTCGGTGAACCGATGATGATCGCATCCGCGGCATCCATTTTCGCAATACATTCATGGATGACGTCCTGTTCCATGACACAACGGTGATTCTGTCGTTTGCGGCACTCCATGCAGGCCCGGCAGCCGGATACCGGATGACCGCCAAGCTGGAAAAAATCCGTTTCCACACCGCGGTCGCCCAATTCGTTCAGTACGGTTCGCAGCAGCAGCGCCGTATTGCCGTTCCGGCGCGGACTGCCGTTGATGGCCAGAGCTTTCATTTCCATTCTCCTTTTCGTTTCCCGTTCAAAACCGCTGGTGAGGGGGAGACATCCGGAACCGCTCCCCTGCCCTTCCTGCTCAAAAAAAATGCCCGGTGAAAACCGGGCATCCTGTGTGCGGAAGCGGATGGAGCCGCGTCAATCCTGTCCGCCCGCCTTGTCGCCGAAATCGCAGATATGGCAATGCCGGCAGTCCATCCCCTGAGGCGGCACGTAAACCTTTCCCTGCTTGACCGCGCGCCGGAGATTGAGATAATTCATCCCCGCCAGCAGCACGCCGACGATGATGAACGCCCCCGGAGCGCTCGACGGCAGCAGGAAGTCCACCGTCCAGCCGGTGATGACCTTCACCTCAAACATGGACCCGGTGCTGAGAAATTCCCGGATGATACCGGTCATGGTCAGCGTCAGCG
>CASFXO010000102.1 GCA_949298665.1 uncultured Lentisphaeria bacterium | reverse complement strand
CGGCCAGCAGTCGCCGCGGGCCCTGATGCAACGTCAGGCGGCTGTGCCGCAGTCGGCAGGTCTCACCCTTCCGGAACAGCTCGAAATTCAACTGTCCGGCGGCTCCCATGCCGGCACCGGTCCACCGCAGTTTTTCCAGGCTCAGCAGACCGGAAGCCTGAACTTCCCGGAGAGCTTTCCCGGAGATCGTCAATTCGCCCGTCAGCGAACATTCCTCCAGTCGCCCCGGGAACAACAGCTGCACCAGTTGTTCATTCAAATAACGCACCGCCAGTCGACATTCCCAGTGCTCCGCCGCCTCGGTTGCTCCGGAAAGTTCCAGGCGCAGCGCCGGGCGCCCTCCCACCCGGCAATACAGTACGTTGGACGGTACCTGGATTCGCCCATCTCCCGGAAAGTAAAGTGAAAAATCATCCTGCAACGTCACGTCCCGGACATGCAGTTTGCCGCAGCGTGCCGCCAGGTCATTCAGGAACAGGCTTCCCCGGGTCATCAGGCTCTTCAGGTCGCTGCCGGCGTCAACCGTCGCACTGAAGCGAAGCCTTCCTTCGGAAAACGTCAACATGTCGGACGGCAGAAAGGCGTTCAGGGCCGCCGGCGGCATTTCTCCCTCCACCGTTCCCTTCCAATTGTCCGTCGGAATCCATTTCCCTTCGGAAAGGTCGAAAAACTGCGGTTCCAGACGCAAACTCACCTGGCTGTCCCGGAGTCCTGAGAGGGTCAGCAGCGCCTGTTTCAGCCGGATTCCGCCATCCGACCATTCCAGCGCGACGGATCCTCCGCCGCGGACCGGTGAGAACGGCGCAATCCGGCGTTTGACGGCATCCCGCACTGCCGCCGACGGCAGCAACGGCAGCAGTGCTTCTTCCAGCTGGTGAAATGTGAGATTCGTCTGCCCGCGCCGCTGCTCCCGGTCCCACGTCGCGGAAGCCTCCAGCATGCCCAGCAGATCGCCCCCGTGGTCGACGGTCAGACTCAGGAGCGGCACCCTCCAGCTGAAGTCCGGCAGCAGGTCCGCGGTAAATTCCAGACGGCCGTTCAACAGTTCGCCATGCCAGTCCCGCACCTGGAGGTTCAGACCGCCCGCATCCAGTTCGCCCTGCATGACGGCACTCCCCAGGTCCTGCGGCAGCAGGACTTCCACCTGTCCGGAAAGCAGTCCCTCCGTCAGTTTGATCTTCTTCCCGGCGGGAATGAAGAAGCGCAGCAGCGAAAGATCGAACCGGTCCACCTCCAGCAAAACCTTTGACGGCGTCCCGGCAACGGTTCCCCTGCCGTTGCCGCCGTTCAAATCATAACTGGCCGGTTTCGGAAGCTGCAGCCGCAGGGCGGAATGGCCCTCTTCGGTGAGCTCGGCATTCAGTTTCCGTACCCGCAGCTCCTGCGTGGTCGAGTCAATGGCGAAATCCTGTTCCGTCCGGAAACGGAAGCCCGGCAGCCGCAACCGTTCCCCTCCGAAAGCGGCTTCTCCCTCCCGGCGCTCCAGAAACAGCTGTCCCCGACTGATCAGCTTGCCGCGACTGGACTGAAATTCTCCGGCCCCCTCCAGACGGACCCGCCCCGGATTCACTCCAAACCATACATCTGAGAGCAACGCCACTACCTCTTCCGACAATTCCGCCCGCGACACCTTGAGCTGACATTCTCTTTTGCCCGGCCCCAGCGTTCCGGTCATATCCAGCCGGCTGAGCAGGTCGCCAAGCCGGTCCTGCCGCAACTGAAATCGGGAAATTTCCAGCGCGCCGTTTCGGCGTTCCGCCGCCGTGGACAGCACGATGGCACCATGGTTCAGGGGCCGCTCGGCGATCTGCCCGGCCAGTTCGTTCAATTGCAGACGCAGATCCCAGCCGCTCATGCGGAAGTTCCGGGTCCATTGAATCGTCTGCGTCAGATCCACGCGACCGGTCAGATCCATGCCGCCGGAAGTTTTCAGCGCGAACCTTCCGGTTCCCTGTACCGGCATGTTGCCGGGGTTCCGCAGCGTTCTCGCATCCAGCGTCAGGTCCTCGACGCGGAAATCCAATCGGCGTCCGCCTTTTGCGGAAACCAGATGAAAGGTCCCGTCTTCCACCTGAATATTGGTCAGATCCAGACGCGGCGTCCGCCGTCCGGAATCGGGGTCGATGGTGTCCGTCCGGACGGCCGTTTCCGGCCGGCGGGAGGGGGGCGGAGAAGCGGGCTGCCGCGTTCGATGCCGTTCTGGTTTTTTATTCGGCTTCGTCTTTCCGGCCAGCAGACGCTGGAAATTCCAGCGGCCTCCGGCGTCCTCCACCAGCGCCACCTCCACGCCGTCGCCCTCCACGTCGCGGAAGGCGAGAATGCCGCGCAACAGCCGGTCCGGCAGATAATAACCGCGTACCCGCCGGGCCGTCACCAGCGGCGCGTCTTTCGGACCGAGACGGAACTGGTACAAGGTAAGATGATTCCGCCATGGATTCCAGGAGATTTCGCCCACTTCGAGCCGGATATGGGTGACCCGGCGGAACAGCGGCAGTACCGCTTTCGTCAGAAACCAGGAACTGGTCAGGAAAAAACCGGCCGCCGTCAAAATGACGGCGGCCAGCAACACCGTTACCGCCAGTTTCTTTTTTTTGAATGCCATTACTGTTCCTTGTATCCGATCCCGTTCGGCAGCATGTACCGTGATGACCGGAGGTCCGTCAGCGGGCGAACAGCGTCTGAAGCTCTTTCTGAAATTCCTGCAGATCGCCGTCCGTCGGTTCGCCCGAGACCTTGTCCAGCCCCAGGCGGCCGAACTGGTCCACGTACCACTCGGCGCTTGCGCCGGAGCCGAACCGGACCGACCCGCCCGCTACGGCGCCGGGGCGGAGGACCTTGCTGACTTCCACCGTGGTTTTGCCGGGGGCGGCGGTATCGGCGGTATCGGCGGCTTTCTCCGCCGAGTCTTCTCCGTTGTTTTTCGGCGGAGCCGGATCCATGGCCGCCCAGTCGATGTTTTCGAGTTCGGCGGCGAGAATGCGCAGCTCCATGAACGTCATTTTGCAGGAAAATTTCGCATTGACTTCGGATTGAATTTCCGAAAGCGACCGTCCGGCGGCCAGTTCCGCCGCGATGAATTTCTTGATTTCCTGATTGTCCGCCATAGCCCACTCTTCCTCTCTTGTGATCCGTCGGCACATCCCCTCGATGCGACCGTCTCCGCCCGGAAAATCCTTTCCGATTGGCGCCGCGGACGCCGTCCGGAATATTCCGAATTCATTTTCCCATAACATACACCGCCGGGAGGAAAAATCAATGTTTCCCCCCCTCTTTCCATCCGTGGTTTCGAGACCTTTCCGGAAGGCGTTGCGATGGAAAAATCGAAAAAGTTCATATTTTCTCCTTTTTTCGTTTGACAAGCGGTTTTTTGGGGGGTATTAATATAGATACTAAATTATTTGGTATTTAGAATTAATTAAGGAGCCCGGAATGGGACGAGGAGGCGGGAAGAGGAGGCGCGCCGCCGTGTCATGACGTTGACCAC
>CASFXO010000101.1 GCA_949298665.1 uncultured Lentisphaeria bacterium | reverse complement strand
TGATCAAGGCGCTGGAAGACAACGGCATCGGGCGGCCTTCGACCTATGCGACGATTCTCCGAACCATTCAGCATCGCCGCTACGTCTCCCGGGACCAGGGACGGCTGCGCCCCACGGAACTGGGGAACAAGGTCTGCGATTTTCTCGTCGGACACCTCCCGGAACTCTTCGACGTCGGCTTCACCGCACAAATGGAACAGGAGCTCGACGAAATCGAAAACGGTTCCATCGCCTGGACCGCCATGATGCATGACTTCTATGAAAAATTCGCCCCCTGGCTGGAAAAAGCCAGGCATTGCGACGCTCCCGCCGCCGACACCGCCGGAACCCTGCTGGAAAAGTTGTCCGGCGTCACCTTCGCCCCCCCGGAAAAGCGCGGCCGACGCACCTATGACGACGCCAGGTTCTACCGTTCCGTCAAGGAAAAATTCGACAAGGACGGCAAAATCACCGCCCGCCAGTATCAGGCCCTGCTCGCCATGGCTGCCCGCTACGGCGTACTGCCCGGAAACGACACGGAACTGCCGCAGCAGCTGGCCGCCGATCTGCGCGAAGCGGAACAGCAGGCCGCGGCCCGGGAAGCGAAGGCCGCCGCGTCCGCCGTTCCGGAAACGTTGAAAGGCGATTATGAAAAGCTCTTCTCCGCCTTCGACGCCGTGGAGTGGGAAGCCCCCGTCACGCGACGCGGCCGGACTTACGATGATAAAAAATTCTTTGAATCCCTCAAACGTCAGGCGCTCGAAGGGAAAATGCTGACGGAAAAGCAGCAGGCCGCGCTGGGCAAAATCGCGGAGAAATATGCCGCCGCCCTCCCCATGGAATTCATCCGCGGCATATTGCGGATACCGACTCCTGAACCCGCCGCCCCGGCAACCGGAGAAACAACGGATGAAGTCGCCGGGATGCTGGAACGGCTCAGCCGGGTCACGGTCTGGAATCCCCCGGTGAAAAAAGGCCGCTTTACATATGACGACCGGGAATTCTATGAATCGCTGGCCGGACAGCACGCCCGGGGACGGACTCTCAGTCCACGCCAGCTGGCCGCACTGAAGAAACTTGCGGCGAAATACGCCGGAGAGGACCGATGACCTGTGGAACCCAACCGCCATGGAGCATGGTGTTTTTGCCGGATCGTGATCGTTTTTCGATTTGCATTTTCCGGAAAGAGGATTACAGTCTAAACCAAAATACATACAGAACCATTATGGATGATCGGACATGAATGAACTGAAAAAGTCGTTTCACCGCCTGCTGTCCGCGGTTGCCGCCGCGCTGGCGCCGTTCTTTCTTGCCGGGTGCCTCACCCCGACGGAAGAGGAGCTGTCGCCGGACATCACCCTGAACGAGCTGGAGAAAAAAATGCTCGACGCCCGCGATCCGCGCGGCGTTTTCATGCATGCCAGATCCTATGTTCAGAAGCAGGTGGTCACCACCGGCGACAAGGAGGCGCTGGTTGAAGTCAAATACCTTGCCCCGGACAAATACAAGATCGTGACCCTCAAGGACAACCAGCCGGAAACCGCCATCATTCTCAATGGCGATTCCGCCTGGGCCGTGCAATATCAGGAACGTCGGGTCGCTCCGATCACCGGCTGGAAACTCTCCCGACTGAAGAACATGTACAGCCTCGGCACTCCGGACGACAGTTACCAGCACCTTTTCGCGCAGGTGGACCTGAGTCTGGTGAAGCTGGACGATCGGGAATATTACAAAATGACCTGCATTCCCCGGAACCGGGAAGATGCGCCGATCAGCATCTATGTCGGCAAAGACAGTTATCTGGTCCGCCGCATGGTGATTCCCGCACCGTACAATTACCAGTCGACCATTGAACGTTACGGATTGTACGAAGGAGTCATGATTCCGGAGGAAACCGTTATTGAGCAGAACGGGGTTCGCAGTACTTCCAAAATCTACTTCAATAAATTGAATGCGGAAGTCGCGCCGGACGAATTTCTGCCGCCGGTTTTCCCGCCTCAGGAGGAAGAATGACCGCATATCGGGCCATGCTTCAGAAAAAAATCGAAAAAAAAGTCGGCATGACTTGATTTTTTCAGGAGATGTGGTTCATTCACTGTTGTTGAAAGCGGAGCGTAAAACGCGTCCTTTTGAGTTTTTTCGATCCGTTTCCGGCGGCAATGCCATGGAGTTTTGAAGTAAGGAGTGAACATGAAATATTATTCCGAAGATCACGAGTGGGTGGAAATCAACGGCGAAGAGGCCGTCGTCGGCATCTCCGAATATGCGGCCAATGAACTGGGCGACATCACCTACGTCGAACTGCCGGAAGAGGATGATGACTTCATCATCGGGGACAAGCTCGGCGAAGTGGAGTCGGTCAAGGCCTCCTCCGACATCTATTCGCCGATCAGCGGCACGGTTTCCGCCGTCAACGATTCGCTGATCGACGATCCCGGCCTGATCAACGAGTCGCCGGAAGACAAGGGCTGGATCTGCCGTCTGGTCAATATCGATACGACCGAAGTCAACGACATGATGAACGAGGACGCCTACTTCAAATATCTGAAGAAACTGGGCAACTGACGCACGGAAAACCGTCATTCGTCTGCGGTTTGCCGGATGTCTGCGGACGTTCTGCCCCGGCGGAAGCGGCATTTGAAAAGGCGTGCACCCGGCGGGGTCCGGAAAAGGATTCCGCCGGTTTTGTTTTCTGTGGGAACGAGCGGATGTCGAACGTTGCGGCAAAATGCCGAAAATCATGCGCATTGTCCCGCAACAGGCCCCGGTCTGCGGCAGCTGCACGAATCGAACGAGAATGTTACAGGAAGGAGCCTGACCTATGCCCTATATTGCCAATACGCCGGAAGATACGGCGGAAATGCTCCGCACGGTCGGATGCGGCTCATTCGAGGATTTATGGAAACTGGCCGGTGTCGAATTGCCGCCGCCGCCCCTGAATCTGCCGTCGGGACTGTCGGAATACGAGGTGGTCTGCCGCCTGCGTCGACTGGCGGCGAAAAACGCCGTCGACCTGGTCAATTTTCTCGGCGCCGGGTATTACGACCACCTGATTCCGGCTGCGGTTTCGGAAATCACCGGCCGCACGGAGTTCTACACGGCCTACACGCCGTATCAGCCGGAGGCGTCCCAGGGTACCTTGCAGGCCATTTACGAATACCAGACGATGATCTGCCGCCTGACCGCGATGCCGGTGGCCAACGCCTCGCTGTATGACGGCGGCACGGCGTTGTTCGAAGCGATGATGCTGGCCTGCCGCGTGACCGGCAAACGCCGGGTGGTGCTGTCCGAGGCGGTCTCTCCCATTTTCCGTCGGATGATCCGCTGCTATTGCTGCAATCTGGACATCGAACTGCTGGAGGTTCCCGCCGGACCGGCCGACTCCGCCATCGGCAAACTGCTGGAGGCCGTCACGTCCGAAACCGCCTGCGTGCTGGTGCAGTACCCCAATGTTTTCGGCACCGTCGAAGACTGGTCGGCCTTCACCGCGGCGGTCCACGACCGGAAAGCGCTGGCGGTCTGCTCAACTTATCCGATCGCGCTGGCGCTGCTGACGCCGCCCGGTGAAATGGGGTTCGACATCGTTACCGGCGAAGGACAGAGTCTGGGAATTCCCCTGTCGTTCGGCGGTCCCTATCTCGGTTTCATGGCCGTTACGGAAAAGTACTTGAGAAAAATGCCGGGCCGGGTCGTCGGCCGCACCGTGGACGGCGCCGGGCGCGAAGGCTTCGTGCTGACGCTGCAGACCCGCGAACAGCACATCCGGCGTGAAAACGC
>CASFXO010000100.1 GCA_949298665.1 uncultured Lentisphaeria bacterium | reverse complement strand
TTCGCCGTATCCCATCGGCAGTCCGCCCTCGGGTGTCTGTCGGGAGACAATGCCGTCCACCAGCCGCCGCGCCTCCTGCACCAGTTCCGGCCGGTTCTGCCGAAGCCCGATCACCGCAAAGGCACGCGCGCCGTAAATATCCGAAAAATAGTGGTGCGAAAAACGCCCGTCCGCATGCGTCCCGGCCAATTGCCGCAGATGTTCAATCAGATAATCGCAGGTTTTCCTGACATCCACCCGCTCGCTCCAGACATCCGCGCCCTGCGGCGAGGACAGCCGGACGCTCCAGGAAAAGTCGGTAAAAGGAAACGATCCCGGGATCTCCGGCATTTCCAGCACGACCGTTGCCGTTTCCCCCGCCTTCAGACTGCACGGCGCGGAAACCGGCTTCAAGTCCGCCAGCTGCATGGTGACAGTACCGGCAACCGGCTGAGCGGACGGGTTGTTGACGAAAATCTTGACCGACAAGTGTTCGTTGCGGACATTGGGCACCACGTTTACAATCTGCGGCCGGTTCACCAGATAATCCGCCGCCGCCGCCGCGAGATCGAACAGCGCCGGCGTCTCCCGATAGGCCGTCTCCGGCAGTCCGAAAAGTGCCAGCGGCCGGTCCGGATTCATCTCATCCGCCGGCAGCACCAGCATTGCCGCCGCCTGTCCCCGTTCGTCCGCCAGCAGCGGGATCCGCCGATCGGAACGCGCACGGACCGTATTGACGAAAAACTTGTCGTTCTTCTCCCGTCCGTGCACCAGCGGCCGGTCCGGAATCGCATCGAAGCCGGACGTAAACGGCTTCATCCCCTTCCTGCCGAACAAGGCCCGGGCCTCCGGCGTTTCGGCAAGCTGCACCGCATTCACCGCCACGGCGCCGTCCAACGGATCGAACGCCGCGTCCGGAATGGTAATCCCGACGATCTGATACGGCACATCGAATCGCCGCGCGTATCCACTTCGCCGGTCATCCCGGTGTTCGGGAGCGCCCGCGTACACCGGTCCCAGCCGCAGCAATCCCCCTTTATCCCACCAGAGATGCCGCCGGGAAAGACCGATGGTAATGGTACTGATCCGCGACGGATCCAGTTTCCGGCCGATTTCTCCAGAAGCGATCACTTTCTCCCCTTTGAGCATATCGGTGGTGTCGTCGGCCACGCCGCCGAAGTCGTAATTCCGGCTCACCCCGGAATCGAAGGCCAGAAAATCCGCAAACCGCAACGCCACTTCCCGGGGTGTCCGGTCCAGCGGCGCATAGCTGACGAACTGATTTCCGTCCCGGTCGGTAATATTGACCGACAGCAGATCCGAATCGGCGCCTCCCATGGCGTTGAACAGCAGATACTGGTCGTCCGCCTTGATCTTTCCATCCAGGCGATTGATTTCCAGATAGATGGATCCGTCACGGAAATACTGGTTGCTGATTTCCGCAAACCGGATGCCGTGTTCCGCCTGATACATCCAGAGCGTCCCACGCTTGTCGCCGCCGAAGCGATAAGCCGGCTTCTTGACACGCGTATCCCAATCCTCCAGCAGTGTCTTTTGCATCGTACCGGGAGCGGTCGCCCCGAGATTTTCGGTATCCATCACCAGCAGCGCTCCGGAGAAGCGCCGCAATGACGCCGCCGTTTCATCGGCGCAGCGCACCCCGGGAGGCAGCACCACCATCCGGTAACCGGAAAAATCCGTTGTTTCCGCGACTCCGGCCTTCAAAGAATATTTCTGCAGGGCTTGTTCCAAGGCCGCACTGAATTCTGTCGGTGGACCGTAAATCAATACATCCGCAGCTTGTGCCGCCATCACCGATACGGCCGCGGCCACGCCGGACA
>CASFXO010000099.1 GCA_949298665.1 uncultured Lentisphaeria bacterium | reverse complement strand
GTGAATACATTCAGTCGGTGCGGCAACCGGCCGATCAGCTGGCCGCCGCCTGCAATACGCTGATGGTCTCCTTCGACGGCGGCAAGGAGATCGGCGGGGAGCGGATGGACGAGCCGTCCCGGCAATTCATCCGGAACTGGATGGCCTCCGGCAAGATGGCGTACGGCCACGCCATGCGGCCGGGACTGCTGAAGACGATCGCCCCCGAACAGAGCTGGGACTACTGGTCGCGGACTCTCGGACTGACGCAGTTTCAGGGGCTGGCGCTGGATGAATTCGCCTGGGAGACTCCGGACGACGCGGTGCATTACTGCGCGGCCGTGAAAAAGATCAGCGAACAGTTTCCGGGGAAACGCCTGCTGGCCTACTGCTGCGCCGCGTGGAACACGCATCAGCGGACGGACGCCCTGCGGGACGCATTGATCGCGGGCGACCACCTGATCGCGCCGGAAGTCTACCTGCGGGAGGGGGCGGACGAAATCCGCGCC
Source organism: uncultured Lentisphaeria bacterium (assembly GCA_949298665.1). GTDB lineage: Bacteria > Verrucomicrobiota > Lentisphaeria > Victivallales > Victivallaceae > CALXOD01. Next base: position 14,747 of record CASFXO010000099.1, on the reverse strand, counting down.
CGGCTCAATTTTCATGAAATGTTCGGCTATCTGAAAGCCTATCCGCGGCAGTATCCGGACATTCTGAACCGCATGGTGGTGGTGCTTTCCTGCGTCGATCGCCCGGAGAAGGGGTATTACCGGCAGGATACGCGGCCCGACGTGAACTATTTTTATTTTTACGACATGCAGATGCACATGCTGGCCAACGATCCGGAATTCGACGGGCTGTACGGAATTACGGCATGGATCAGCCGGTATTCGACGGGGGAGATGATGAGTTTCATGGCGGCGCTGTACCGGCATTACTGTCTGGAGGGGAAGCGGGAGCCGTACCTGAAGGATTTTCCGGTTTCGTACCGTCTGACGCACCTGCGGAATCCTGATTTCGCCGAAGCGGCGGCGGACTGGACGGTCCGGGGCGGCGTCGCCCGGGAAACCATCCCCGGATACGGTTTCGCGCGCGGCAGCTGCAATACCGGCGGCGTCGGTGATGCCGTCGCCTGGCTGTCCGCCGGAGCGGAGCTGGAGCAGGAGATCCGGGAACTGATTCCGGGGCAGCGGTATTCGGCGGAATTCTATTTCGCGGATGCCGAACACGTGCGGGAGGGGAAGAACGCGCCGCTGGAAACCGGCCTGACGCTGGAGGTGCGGAACGCCGAAGTCCTGCCGGAGTTCGCGCGCGCCTGCTCGTTCAAAAGCCTGCACCGGCTGAAACCCCAGTTCGCGCAGGGCGGCCCCACGATGGGCTATCAGCGTGTGGTTTTCCGGGCACGGGAGAACGAAACGCCGCTCCTGCGGATCCGCCATCAGGGGACGCGGGACATGATCTGCAATTTCGTGCAGGTGCAACCTTATTTTCCGGAATATCGATGAACCTGAAGCCGCTGACGTTTTCCTCGCCCGACGGGCGGACGTTTCCCTGGTTTCATCCCGGGGTCTGCGGGCCGCTGCCCGATCTGCTGTTGACGTTTCAGACCTGTTCCGGGCGGAGCGACTGCTACGGGGATCCCATGTGGAGCCGTTCTCCGGACGCGGGCGGAACCTGGACAGACGTCCGCTGGATCGAAGCGCTGCGGAGTCGGCGCATTTCCGCGCAGCTGCGGGAGGCCGTGGCGGACATCCGCCCGTTCCGGATGGGGGCGCGGCGGCTGGTGATGGGCTGCACGATTTTCTACGGAGCGAACGGCGCAGCCCGGTACGATGCGGTGCTCAGGAAGCTGCGTCCGCCGGCCCGGGCGGTTTACAGTGTGCTGGAGGGCGACTGCTGGGGCGCGCGGGGCGTGCTGGAATTGCCTGGATGGGAGGAGTCTCTGATTCAGCGGGTGGCCTGCGCGCAGGTGGCGGTGCTTTCCGATGAGGAGGTGCTGCTGCCGTTTTACGGGTCGCTGCCGGGGGATGCGGAGCATTTCGCGGTCGTCACGGCCCGGGCCCGTTTCGACGGGACGGCGCTGGAGATCGTCGCGTCGGGCGAACCCGTTCCGCTGGCAGCCGGACGCGGGGCGCTGGAGCCGTCCTTGTGGCGGAGTCCGCGCGGGTTTGAATTGACCATTCGCGCCGAGGACGGGCGCGGTTATCATGCGACGTCGCGGGACGGACTGCGTTGGGGGGCGTGCCGTCCGTGGTGCTGGGAGGACGGGACGGAACTGGAGATGTCGTCGACGCAGCAGCATTGGTTCGGCACCGGCGATCGGCTGTTTCTGGCCTACACGCGGAAGACGCCGGAAAATCAGGACCATTTCCGTTTCCGGGGGCCGATTTTCTGTGCGGAATACGACTGGCGCCGCGAGGTGCTGCTCCGGGAGAGCGAGACGGTGGTGATTCCGCTGGAATCCTGCGACGGGGTCCGGGGGCGGCTGGGCAACTTTCATGTGGCCGAGGTGGCCGCGGGCCGGTTTATCCTGAGCGACGCGGCGCTTTTTCAGTTTGCCGACGGACGGGTCGAGTCCCGTTTGAAATTAGTGAGTATGGAAATTTGACGAAGGGAAAATGAGAAAGTGAAATACGATCTTTACTCCGCCATGCCGACGCCGATGGACCGGCGGGGCCGTCTGGACGGGGAATCTCTGGCGCGGATGATCGCGCGCAATCTCGCCGCGGGGGTTTCCGGATTTTTTTCCAGCGGCAACATGGGCGAATGGAGCCAGCTGTCGCGGGCGATGAAAGTGGCGCTCGCCGTCGCATCCCGGCAGGCGATCGGGAAGGCGGGGGTGCTGCTGGCGGGCGTGACCGAAACCGGATTGCAGGAGACGCTGGCGACGATGAAGGCGGTGGAACGCCGGGCCGCTCCGGACGCGGTGGTGGTGATGCTGCCGCCGCCGGCGACCTGCAGAATTCATCCGATCACCTATCTACGCGCGGTTCTGGACGCGGCGGAATGTCCCGTCTATTATTACCATTGTCCGCCGGTGACGGGGGTGTCGTTTCATGCCGGGGACTTCGCCCGGCTGCTGGAACACCCCCGGCTGGCCGGGATCAAGAACTCCGCGGGAGACATCGGGGTGCGCAAGGAGCTGCTGAAGCTGAAACGGGATTTCGACTTCAAACTTTTCGAAGGGCACGAGTGGGGGATCGACGAGGCGCTGATGGCCGGGTGCGACGGGGCGTTGTGCGGGCTGGCGGCGCTGGCCGGGCGGCCGATGATGGAGATCGTGCGGGCGGTGGAGCGGGGGGATGCCCCGGCGGCGCGGGAGGCGCAGTTCAAAATGCTGGATATTTACCACGGCATTTACGGAATCGACACCGCGACCGTCCAGAACGCCCACAAATACGCGCTGTACCGGCTCGGCGTGTTCTCCACCCCCCGGTGCCGCATCGTCGCCGATGATTCCCTGAGCGCCGCGCGCAAAGCCGAGATCGACGCCACGCTGGAACGGTTCCGGGCGGATCTGGACTGAACGGCGAAGGGCGGACCGCGCCGCCGCCGCGTCGTTTCCGGCGCCGCGGGGGAGGCGGGCGTCAGTGCCGTTCGGCCGGGCGCACCTGTTCCACCAGATGCATGAAGGTCCGGCCGTAGGCGACGTAGGCGGCGATGGTCGCCTGATCGCGCGCGGCCGGGTCGTCGTCGGTGAACCGCAGCGGCAGGTGCGGTTCGATGGAAAAACCGCCGTCGTAGCCGCGCGCCAGCAGGTCCCCGACGATTTTCGCCACCGCGCCTTCGCCTTCACCCGGGAGCGTCGGCAGCACGGCGGCGTTTGCCGGGGAGGCGGCGAAGCGGCGGCCGTCCTTGATGTGCACGTGGACGATCTCGTCCCGGACCTGCCGGTAGAATTCCCAGGAGTCCTGCAGTTTCCCGCCGGTTTCCGGGGTGCCGCGGTCGATGGTCCAGAGGGGATTGCCGGTGTCGAAGATCAGCTTCAGCGCGGGGGACTGGATGTGTTCCAGCAGCCGCAGCGAATGCCGGGCGGACTGGCCGCCGTAATTGCGGCAGTTTTCGTGGCCGTAGATCACGCCTTCCTCCTCGCAGCGGCGGACGAGCCGGGCGACTTTGTGGAAGACGGCATTTTCCACTTCCGGATCGAAGGGCGGATGCTGCGACTGCATCAGGAAACTCATACCCCGCAGCAGTCGGCATTTCAGGCGGCGCATCCGCGTCAGCGCCCGTTCCAGCATGGCCAGGCTGCGCTCGAAGTCCTCGTCGCTGAAGGGGTCGCACTGCCAGTTCGCCACCGCCGACCCCAGGCAGGGGACGCGGATACCGGCATCCTCCAGTTTTCCGGCGACTTCGTCGAAGGCGGCGTCGTCGAGATCGTGAAACTGCGTTTCTCCGACGTATCGGGGTTCGATGTGGCGCCAGCCGAGGGCGAGGGTGGCCGCGATCTGACCGTCGATGGTGCGCGAGGCTTCATCCGCAAATCCGCAATAAAACATGGTGCGCTCCTTGAATGCTGAGACGACGAAACAACGTGGCGGAAGCGCCCGGCGCATGCCGGGAAACGATTCGCTCTTCCACCCGGATTCATATTTACTCTAAATCCGGAAAACGGCGATTGCAAGACGTCCGTCGGACACAATGCGCCCATGGGCACGGCTTTTCATCGGAAAATAGAGAAATCAGAGGTGAAAAAACCGGTTTTATCTTGCTTTTTATGAGAAATCGTGCCATATTATGAAACGACAATGAGAATCAAAACAGGTCCTGAGGCAGGCGCTTTTTCGTCTGTCCTCCGGAAAGGTGGAACCATGGCGCATCTGCCGAAATATGAACAGGTCAAACGACAACTGCTGGCCGAACTCCGTTCCGGCGTGTATCCGGCGGGAGAACGGATTCCCACACGGGAAGAGCTGATTACCAAATTCGGCGTGACCCGGACCACCATCAATCAGGCGTTGAAGGAGCTGGTGGACTGCGGGGTGTTGAGCACCAGCCGGAGGGGCGGAACGGTGTTTACCGGACAGCAGCCGCCGCGGCGGATCGCATTCGTGTCCCAGCTGGAGCGCAGTCTGCCGGGGGCGGGGGTGCACGGCGAAACCGCGGAGATGAGTCTGCTGAATCCGCTGCTTTACCGGGCGGGGGAATTCAATCTGGAATTCATTGACATCAAGCACTTCACGCCTTCTCCGGAATTCGTGGAGCGGTACGATTGTCTGGTGGCGGTGATGCCGCAGGACGCGCAGCTGGAGGCGCTTTCGGCGTTTCCGGACAAGGTGCTGTTCATCAACCGCTACGGGGCGGATCTGAATTACATCTCCACCAACCACCGGGCGGCGGTCCGGGAACTGGTGCGGCACAACGTGACGGCGGCTGGAGGCGGCGCTCAGATGTTTTTCATCACAGCGCGCAGCGCGGGGAGTTGTTTTGTGGAACGGGAGCGTCGGGCCGGATTTGTGGACGAATGCGCGGCCGATCAGCTGTTCTATCTGATCTGCGAGGCGGAGACGACGGATTACGACGAGGTGTTCCGGTTGCTGTGCGAGCTGCCGATCGTGCCGGGGAAGCCGGTGCTGATGTGCGCGCCCTCGCTGGCGTTTTCCGGAGCGGTGATTCAATGGGCCCGGCAGCGGAAGCTGCGGTTCGGCGTGGATCTTTTTTATTCGGACTTCGACAATCCCCACGCCCGGCGCACCACCGGGGAGTACATCGTATCCGCGGTGCAGGATTATTCCGCGATGGGCCGGGAGATTTATCGGGCGCTGCAGAACTGGGGCGGCGGCAGGATTCAAACCTTCATCCCCTGCCGGACGGTCGACTGATCCGGCCAGCGAAACAGACGCGCCCCGGAGCGGCGGAACATCATGCTGGAAAACATCATCATTCGCGACGCAAGTCAGCATAACCTCAAACACATCGACGCGGTCATCCCGCGCAACAAGCTCGTGGTGATCACCGGCCTGAGCGGATCGGGAAAATCTTCACTCGCCTTCGACACGCTTTACGCCGAGGGGCAGCGGCGCTACGTGGAGAGCCTCTCCGCCTACGCCCGGCAGTTTCTCGACCGGCTGCAGAAGCCGAAGGTGGAACATATCGAAGGCCTTTCCCCCGCCATCGCCATCGAACAGCGCACCGCCGGGGGCACGCCCCGTTCCACCGTGGCGACGGTGACGGAAATATACGACTATCTGCGGCTGTTGTACGCACATGTCGGCATCCCGCACTGTCCCCGTTGCGGTCGGAAACTCGAATCTCAGTCGGCGCAGAAGATCGCCGAACTGCTAGCCGCCGTTGAGCCCGGCCGGAAACTGATGCTGCTGGCGCCTTTCGTGGTCGGGCGCAAGGGGGAACATCGGGAGGTGCTCGCCGATTTGCGTTCCGAAGGGTTCGTCCGTGCCCGCATCGACGGCGAAATCGTGCTGCTGGATGAATTCGGCGAGGCGGTTCCGGACAAGAACAAACGTCATACCATCGAAGCCGTGGTGGACCGGCTGGTGTCGGGCCGGATGGACTCCGCGCGGCTGACCGACTCGGTGGAGACCGCATTGCGGCACGGCAACGGCGTCATCACCGTGCTGGTGGAGAATCCCGATCCGGCAGGGCCCGCCTATCTGGAGGAGCAGCACAGCGAAAAACTGGCCTGTCTCGCCTGCGGTGTCAGTTACGGCGAACTCCTGCCGCGGAATTTTTCCTTCAACGCCCCCTATGGGGCCTGTCCTGAGTGCAACGGGCTGGGGATCCTGCAGGTTATGGACCCGGCGCTGGTGATTCCGGACGATTCGCTCTCCATTAAAAACGGTGCGATTCCGGGCTGGCGGCGGGGGCCGCGCCACCTGATTATATATTACAATCTGCTGCTGCGCAAGATCGCCGAATGCTGGAACTGCCCCGACATGCTGACCCGGCCCTTCCGGGAGCTGCCGGAATCCATCCGGAAACTGCTGCTGTACGGAAGCGGCGATGAACCGCTGGAGTTCGATTACTACATGCACGGACGCAAATACCGCTGGAGCAAGCCGTTTGAGGGAATTCTGGAAAACCTGCGCCGCCGCATGGTCGAAACCGAATCGGATTCCGTCCGCGAACGGCTGAAGGAATACCTTTCGCCCCGCGTCTGCCCGGTCTGCAAAGGGGCGCGCCTCAATCCGGTCAGTCTGGCGGTGACGGTCGGAGGACTCGGCATTCACGAATTCAATGCGCTTTCGGTGGACCGGGCGCTGGAGTTTGTCGAAAATCTGCAACTGGAAGGCGAGGCGGCGGTGATTGCCGGGGATGTGCTCAAGGAAATCCGCAGCCGGCTGACGTTCCTGCGCGACGTGGGGTTGAGCTATCTGACGCTGGACCGGATCAGTCATACCCTTTCCGGCGGGGAGGCGCAGCGCATCCGGCTGGCGACCCAGCTGGGCTGCGGCCTGGTCGGCGTGCTGTACATTCTGGACGAACCGAGCATCGGACTGCACCAGCGGGACAACGACCGGCTGCTGGATACGCTGGCCCGGCTCCGGGATCTCGGCAATACCGTGCTGGTGGTGGAGCACGACCTCGATACCATCAACCGGGCGGATTATGTGCTGGACCTCGGCCCCGGCGCGGGACGGCTCGGCGGGGAACTGGTGGCCGCCGGGACGCCGGAGGAAATCAAGCGTTCGGAACGGTCTCTGACCGGGGCATTTCTGTCCGGTCGGCGCGAACTGGCGGTGCCGGAAAAACGCTGCCGGGGGAACGGCAGAAAAATTTCCATCCGCGGCGCGCGGCACAATAATCTCAAGAATATCGACGTGGATATTCCGCTCGGCACCTTCTGCTGCGTGACCGGGGTTTCCGGGTCCGGCAAGAGTTCGCTGATCAACGAAATTCTGGTGCGGGCGCTTAACCGCCAGCAGAAAATCCAGGACCTGCCGCCCGGGGAACACGATGCCATCCGGGGACTTCAGTACGTGGACAAGACGATCGTCATCGACCAGAGTCCGATCGGGCGGACGCCGCGTTCGAATCCGGCGACCTACACCGACGCGTTCGGAGCGATCCGGAAGCTGTTTGCGGAATTGCCGGAATCGAAGGTCCGGGGCTTCGGCCCGGGACGTTACAGCTTCAACGTCAAGGGCGGACGCTGTGAGGAGTGCAGGGGGGACGGCATCAAGAAGATTGAAATGCAGTTTCTCTCCGATGTTTACGTGGAGTGTTCCGCCTGCGGCGGCCGGCGTTTCAACAAGGAGACGCTGTCGGTGCATTACAAAAAGCGCAGCATTGCCGACGTGCTGGAGATGACCGTCAATCAGGCTGCGGAGTTTTTCGACGCATTCCCCGCGCTTTCGCGGAAGCTGGCGACGCTGCGGGAAGTCGGGCTCGGTTATGTGCAGCTGGGACAGCCGGCGACGACGCTTTCCGGCGGCGAGGCCCAGCGGGTGAAACTGGCCGCCGAACTGGCCCGGGTGCCGCGCGGACATACGCTTTACGTGCTGGATGAACCCACCACCGGGCTGCACCTGGCGGACATTGAACAGTTGATGAAAGTGCTGCTGAAGTTGCGCGATCTCGGCAACACCGTGCTGGTGATCGAACACAATCTCGACGTGATCAAGTGCGCCGACTATGTGCTGGATCTCGGTCCGGAAGGCGGTTCCGGCGGCGGCGAACTGGTGGCCTGCGGCACCCCGGAAGAGGTGGCGCGGGTGGAGGCGTCCCACACCGGGCGGTATCTGCGACCGTACCTGAAAGGAAAAGAGACGCCATGCTGTTGAAGGTTTTCATGGCGATTCTGGAGACTTTCATCGTCTTCGGATTCGGGGTATTCGTCTGGAAAAAAGGTATGATTCTCCCGGAGGATCTGGACCGGCTGGGAAAGTTGACGCTGGACTTCTTTTTCCCGATGCTGACCTTTTCCACGATCACGTCGAGCTTCGATCCGGGGCGGCTGAATGAACTCTGGCTGATGCCGGTGCTCGGCTTCGGGCTGATGGCGTTCGGCGGCGCGGCCGGATGGTTCTTCAAGAAATTCATGAAGAACCGCACGCCGGAGCGGGAACGGACCTTTCACCATATCTGCGCGATCAACAATTACGTCTTTCTGCCGCTGATCGTCCTGCAGAACATCGGCAACGACCGCCATATCGCGCTGCTCCTGATGATGAACGTCGGTTCGACCATCGGTTTCTGGACCATCGGCATCATGACGCTGAACGGCGGCGGCAGCTGGGCACAGTCGATCCGGAGCATCTGGTCGATCAACCTGGCGGCGGTGATTGCGGCGCTGGTGGTTTCCTTTCTGGGAATTCCGGTGGTCGGGCCGCTGGCCAGGGCGATCCGCAGCATGGGGGACATGGCGGTGCCCTTCATGCTGCTGCTGATCGGCATTGCATTGGCGCAGTGCTGGCGCCGGATCTGGACGCACAAGTTCGACATGACTTATCTTACCGTCATCCGGCTGCTGGTGATTCCGGTGCTGATCGCGGTGGTGTTGAAAATGCTGCCGCTGCCGGCGGATGTGCTGCTGGTGACGCTGGTGGTGGCGCTGATGCCGGCGGCCTCCAGTTCGGTGCTGGTGGCGCGGCGTTACGGGGGATGCGAGGATTTCGCGGGGCAGGCGATTGTGATTACCACGCTGATTTCCCTGCTGACGATCCCGCTGCTGCTGCGGCTGTTTCTCGGCGAAACCGGGGCATAGCCGAGGCGGCGGGCGCGGCGGACGGACGGCGGCGGGGGGAAAGGGAACCGGGGAGGAAAGGTACGATGGCACCGTTTCTGGTCGGCATCGGGGGCGGGAGCGCCTCCGGGAAGAGTTTTCTGGCGGAGCGTCTGGCGGAACGTCTGGCGGGACGGCGGGTGACGCTGCTGCACACCGACACGTTTTTCCGGAAGGAGAAGCCGCGGATGAAATCCCGGTTTTCCGGAAAGCTGCTGGAGGATTTCAATCAACCGGCGAGCTGGGATCTGGAGCGGTTTGTCGCGGCCTTCGACGAAGCCGCCGGGTCCGATGCGGAGGTGGTGGTGGTCGAAGGGATTTTCGCACTGTATCTCGAAGCGGTGCGGAGCCGTTACGATCTGACGGTGTTTGTGGACACCCCCTCGGACGAACGTTTTTACCGGCGGATCCGGCGGCGCATGGCGCTGGGGGTGACGCTGGAGGAGGAGGCGGATTATTTCCTCGGAACCCAGCGCTTCCGGCACCAGGAGTTTTACGAACCGCTCCGGGCCGTCGCCGACGTCGTGATCAACGGCAGCGACATCACCGCGCGCAAGGTCGCGGTCGTGGCCGCCTACATTCAGTCCATGCTGCCGCCGCCGCCCCGGGCGGAAGACGGCGCCGGGAAGTAAGACGTTTCGCCGTTTTCCGCCGGATGTTCAGCGCGTTCCCGGGCGTCCGGGAGCGCCGCCGCGCCGGGCACTGCACGGGGTGTAACCGCCGGGGAAGAGTCGGCCCGGGCGGACTTCGAGGCGCCTGGCCAGCTCCAGCGGCGTGGCGGCGGCGCATTCGCGCTGCATGGCCAGGAGCAGAAGCGCGGCGGCTTCGGCGTCCGCGGCGGCGTTGTGATGGTGAAAGCGGTGGCCGATGAAGTCGCACAGGGTATTGAGTTTGTGATTTTCCAGCTGCGGCCAGAGCCGGGCGGCGGTCTTGCAGCTGCACAGGTAGGTGCATTCCGGATAGGGAAGAGCGTAGGCGTCGCAGAGGGCGCGCAGGACCGACAGGTCGAAGGCGGCGTTGTGCGCCACGACGAGATTGCCCGCCAGCAGCGGCAGCAGCCGGGGGGCGAGTTCGCCGAATCCGGGCGCGTCCGCCACGTCGGTTTCTCGGATGCCGTGGATGGCGACGTTGAAGGGATCGAAACAGGCGCAGGCGGGGGGCGGCTTGATCAATTGTTCGGCGGTGAAGGTGACGGCGTCGTCGGAGATGACGGCGATGCCGATGGAACAGGCGCTGGCGCGCGCGGCGTTGGCGGTTTCAAAATCAATGCAGATGGTTTTCAAGAGCGGATTCTCCAATGGTTTCCGCGTGGCGCCGGAAGCTGCCCGGCGTCATGCCCCGTTTCTGGTGATACAGTCGTGAAAAGTAGCCCGCGTCCGCGTATCCGACGGCCGCCGCCGCCTCCTTGACCGACAAGCCGGGATCGGCGGTCATCAGTTGTTCGGCCCGGGAAAGGCGCAGTTCAATCAGCAGTTCCTGAAACGACATGCCGAGTTTGCGGCGGAGTTGATGCGTTACGGTGGACGGACTGCAATGCAGCTGCCGGGCGGCGTCGGCGACGGTCAGCGGTTCGGCGCAATGGCGGCGCAGCCATCGCTCCAGCTCCCGGATGGAGACGGAATCCTTTTTGATAATCAGTTCATGGTCAACGATATAATCGACGATCATTTCGAAAAGCCCCAGCACCGGTTCCAGCCGTTCCGGAGCGAATTCCGGCAGCGAACGGTAGGTCCGGAGGAGTTCTCCGCGCCGTTCCGGAGGACAGCGGCGCAGAACGTTTTCCGGCGGTTCCGGCGCGGTGCGGAACTGCCCGAACATGGAGAAGCCCAGCAGCTCTCCGCCCGCCCGGATGGGGGCGATCGCCTCTTCCACGCCGGCGTGACAGCGGTAGGGATAGAGCCGTCCCCGGGCCAGACAGCGGCTCCGGGCGGTCCGGTCATTGGCCTCGCAGTCGGCACGGGAACAGACCGCCTGCTGAATCAGGTCGCAATAGGGGGCGTTCTGCCGTCGCCGCCGCCGGATTTCCCCGTCCGGGGTGCAGAACAAAATAGGGACGCCGAAACTATCCGAGAAATTCTGGAAAATCCGGTTGATGCGTTCGTCCAGCAGCAGTTCGAGATCCCGTTTCATCGGCGTTTCCTTGCAAAGTCGAGTCATATAACTGGATTAAAATAGCACATTTTTGCCTGATTGTCCACTTTTTTGCCGTTCCCGCCATTCACAAACAGGGGAAAATCCGGTACACTATGGGAAATGAATGTGCCGTTCCGGAAATCTTCACTCAGAAAGGACTCAGGATCATGGAACCCGTCAAAGTCGGAATCATCGGTCTCGGATTCATGGGGACCACCCATCTCGCCATTCACCGGAGCAATCCCAAGAGCCGGGTGGTGGCGGTCGCCGACATCGATCCGGACAAGCGCGCCGGCGATATCCGCAAGGTCGTCGGCAACATCGGCGGCGGCCACAACGACCGGATCGACCTGACCGGCGTGCGCGTCTACGAGAACGCCGCCGCGCTGCTGGCCGACCCGGACGTGGAGGAGGTGGACATCTGTCTGCCCACGTATCTGCATGCCGACGTCGCCATCGCCGCGCTGCGCGCCGGCAAGCACGTGCTGCTGGAGAAACCGGTGGCGCTCGATTACGACCGGGCCGCGGCCATCGTTGCCGCCGCCCGGGAGTCGCAACGGTGTTTCACGGTCGGGCTGTGTGTGCGCGCCTGGCCGGAATACCGGCGGGCCTTCGAGGCGGTCGCCTCCGGGCGGTTCGGGAAGATCCGCAGTGCGCTCTTCAAGCGCTTTTCGCCGAACGTGGACGGAAACGGCTGGCGGAACTGGTACATGATGGACGAGCTCAGCGGCGGCGCGCTGCTGGACCTGCACATGCACGATATCGACGAGGTGCTCTATTTCTGCGGTCGCCCGAAAGCGGTGTCTTCGGTCGGAACGACTTATAAAACCGGGATTTATGATCACGTGTTCACGGTGTACCATTTTGCCGGGGGAGCGCCCGCGGTCTGCGCCGAAGGGGGGTGGTCCGCGGCGAAGACGGCGCCGTTCGAAATGAGTTTCCAGCTGATCTGCGAAAAGGCGACGATCATCAGCGGTCCGGCGGGAATGTTCTTCCACCACACCGACGGGACGATGGAGAAAGTGGAATTCGAGGCCGGGTCGATGCCGACCGGGTGGCATGTCGAAATCGACCATTTTCTGGATGCCGTCCGGGGCCGGGCGGATGTCCGGAAGTTTCTGCCGTTGCAGGATATTCTGGACGGCATGGCGGTGTACGAGGCGGAACGCCGTTCACTGGGGCAGGGCGGTGCCGCCGTCGCCGTTGATTATCGCTGAACATTCATGACCGGAGGAGAGAAAAGATGAAATATTACGCCGCATTGAACGCCTGGGTGCTGGGGGGCTTCGGAGGCGAACGCGATGCCTTCGCCTGCATCGACGATGCCGCCGAATTCGGGATGGACGGAGTGGAACTGACGATCGGCGACGTGGTCCCCTGGGGGACCACCGCCGAAGAATGCCGCCGGATCCGGGAATACGCCCGGGAACGGGGAATCGGACTGCGTTCGGTGGCGAGCGGCTGCGGCTGGAGCCGGCCGCTGAGCGCGCCGAACGAGGAAGCGCGGCGCGACGCGGTGGCGATGGTCCGGGATTATCTGCGGATCGCCGCGGAACTGGGAGCGGAGTGCGCGCTGGTGATTCCGGGGGTGGTCAATGCCGGATGGGATCCCGCTTGTCCGGTGACTCCCGCGCCGGTGGTGTGGCGTCAGGCGACCAAATCGATCCGGGAACTGCTGCCCGTGGCGGCGGAGTGCAAGGTGGCGATCGCCTGTGAGAATGTCTGGAGCAAGTTTCTGACTGATCCATTTGCCATGCGGCAGTTCATCGACCAGTTCGAATCGCCGTGGGTGGGGGCGTATCTGGACGTGGCGAACTGTCTGAACGTCGGTTATCCCCAGGACTGGATCGACATTCTGGGGGAACGGATCAAGGGGGTGCATTTCAAGAACTGGAAATCGGAGGATTTCGGGGGCGGCCTGCACGGGTTCGGCGAAGACATCACCGTCGGGGAGGCGGATTTTCCGGCCATTCTGGCGGCGCTGGATCGGATCGGGTACCGGGGGCCGGTTACGGTGGAGATGATTCCGTTCAGCCGGTTGCCGGACATGGTGCTGCCGGACCGGGAACTGGGGCGGGCGGCGGCCGGCCGCCTGCGGGAAATTCTCGCGCGTTGAGTCCGGCGGCCGGGGGCCGGTTTCCGGCGTCTCCAGCCTGACTCTTTTCAAACAATCCTCAAGATTTTCACAATCCGTCAAACTGTTTTCGAACAGTTGACGGATTTTTTTTGAGCTCGATTTTCGGATTTTTTGGAAAAAAGTTTGAAAAACTCTTGACAAGTGTCTCGAAGTATTATATAATTTTGTTGGAAAATCAAAAACGTTCAAACACTTTGAGGGCGGCGACGGTTTCATGTATTCGAAGACCAGACCCAGTTACAGCAAGCTGACCGAGCGGCTGGAGGCCCAGATCGCCAGCGGCGTGTATCGCGCCGGCGACCGGCTGCCTCCGCTGCGGGCGTTAAGCGAGGAATTTGAGCTGACCGGCTATGCCGTGCATCAGGGGCTGAAGCGGCTTCAGGACAAGGGGCTGGTGACCTTGCGGCACGGGTCCGGGGCCTATGTGGCGCGGCGGCGGGACGAAGCGCCCGGCCGCGACGGCTGGAAGATCGCCGTGTTCGTGGGAACCGAACGGGTGGGCGCCGGTTATCTCTCCTGTGCGATGCTGGGGGTTCAGGAGATGGCGATGAAGAACGGTTGCTCGCTGACCATGCGCAAGCGCGATTATTATCAATATTACGCGCCGCAGCCGCCGCTGGAGTCGGTGCTGGAAGACGCGGACGGGGTGATTTTTCTGGGGGAATACGATTATCTGTCGCTGTCGCTGCCGACCCGGGTGCCGGGAGTGGGCATTGAAATGGGCATCACCTGCGGCGGTTCGGTCTCGCCGATCTCGCTGGATCCGATCACGGCGGCCGAGCTGGCGGTGGATTATTTCCGCCGGAAGCGGAAGGAATGTATTGAGGTTCATTATCTGGACGGCGGGCCGGTTTTCCAGTGGCGCGCCGAGTGTTTCCGCCGGCTCTGGCAGAATTACGGACGGGTGGTGATGCGGCCTTATCCTTTGAATGCCGCGCATACCATCGTGCCGCTGGAAGATCCGCGGACCGGTATCCTTTTCTGCAGCGGCAGCTGGTGTGAGGATTACCTGCGGGCGTTCCGACGGGTGAACGGGTTTGACATGACCCGGGATTTCGCGGTGCTGAGCATCGACGGCAAATCGACGCTGATGCCGGGATTTCTGCCGGTTTCGACCATTACGATTGACTGGCGGGCGGCGGGGGAGGCGGCCTTTTCGGAACTGCTGCGCCGTCTTAAACATCCGAGCGCGGAGGCCCGGCGGATTTACCTGGTGCCGCGGTTGCAGGAACTGGAGAAACTGGATCGGTGAATGCATCCATGAGTGTTGATTGATCATATCGGATCCCAAACCCCACAAACCGTTGAAGGAGGAAGGACATCATGTCAAGAAGGAAGAGTTTTACATTGATCGAGCTGCTGGTGGTCATTGCGATCATCGCCATCCTCGCCAGTATGCTGCTGCCTTCACTGAACAAAGCGCGTGACAAAGCACAGGAAATCAG
>CASFXO010000098.1 GCA_949298665.1 uncultured Lentisphaeria bacterium | reverse complement strand
AAAGCTGCCGGAGGATACCGTCATTCTGACCGCGGGCTGCGCCAAATATCGCTACAACAAACTGCCGCTCGGCGACATCGGCGGCATTCCGCGGGTGCTGGACGCCGGGCAGTGCAACGACAGTTACAGTCTGGCGCTGATTGCCTTGAAGCTCAAGGAGGTATTCGCGCTGGAAGACGTCAACGATCTGCCGTTGTCGTTCGACATCGCCTGGTATGAGCAGAAGGCGGTTGCCGTATTGCTGGCGCTGCTGGCGCTGGGATTCCGGAACATCCGTCTCGGGCCGACGCTGCCGGCTTTCCTCTCGCCGGGCGTGGCCGACGTGCTGGTCAGAACTTTCGGCATTCGACCGACCGGCGACGCCGAAGAGGATGTGCGGGAAATGATGCAGGGGCGCTGAGCCGTGCGCGTCCTCCCTGCCGTCCGCTTCCACTCGTCGCGGGGACGGCCGGGGGGAGGGCGGAGACGTTCAGGAAAAGTGGTGCAACAGCATCGGCGGGCTTGTCCGGAGTTCTTCCGGCGTCCTGCCGGTGCGGCGGCGGACGGCGCGCGCGAAACTCGAATAATGCCGGAAGCCGCAGCGCAGCGCCACCTCCTTGCAGGACAGCTGCTGCTGCGCCAGCAGACGCAGGGCCAGTTCCAGTCGGCAGTTCAACTGATAGGCGTGCAGGGTTTCGCCGGTCTGTTCCCGGAAGACCCGCAGCAGGTGTTCCCGTGAAAGCGACAGGTTTTTCGCCAGGTCCGCGCCGGGTAATTCCCGGTCAAGGTGTGCCAGCACCAGTTCCTGCGCCCGGGTGGCCAGCCGTCCCGCCGGATGGTCCAGCAAGGGACGGTCCACCGTATCCCCCAGACGCTCGAGCAGTTCATAAATCAGACGCCCGCCTCCGAGAGCGGTCAGCGGTTCCACGCCGATTCGGCTGCTTTGGGGCCGCAGGGCACTCAACTGCGGGACGATGTCCCGTTCCAGCGAAAGGTGGAAGCAGTAGCCGTAGCGGGCATTGACCTCGGCCGTCAGCGATTCCGCCCCGGCGAAGGCGATCCAGAGAAAACGCCACGGCTCCGAAGCGCCCGGTGGAAAGAAATAGGTGATCGCCGGATCGTTGTGATTGTGCAGAAACGCCATGCCCGGACGCAACCGGATTTCCCGATCCCCGATGCGCAGGCCTCCCGTGCCGCCGATGGTGATGGAGAGCTGGCCGCCGGGAATGTCGCGGCTGCCGATGCGATACCCGGCGTGGGATTGAACCTCCTCGACCAGCAGCAGCGGCAGCGGAACGTCGGGGAGGGGGCGGCGAATGGCGAAGTTCACCTGCCAGACACGGATTTTTTCCAGAGCGGTCATCAGAATTCCTCATATCACAAATGGAAAAGCAATATCACAAAATGCCTTTTCCGGGATGATTGCAGTTTTCGGAAAAGGCGATTATAATATCGCCGGGAACTTTCCCGAATTCAACTGTTTTGGGTAAAAAAAGAGGTGGTGTATGAGTCGGAAGATTCAGGTGACGATCTGGAATGAATTTTATCACGAAAAGACCAATGCGCGCGTGGCGGCGCTGTATCCGGACGGTCTGCACAAAGCCATCGCCGACGGCATCGCCGCCGATGATCTGGAAATCCGTCTGGCGTCGCTGGACGAACCGGAATGCGGGTTGACCGACGCGGTGCTGGAGCAGACCGACGTGCTGCTCTGGTGGGGCCACTGCCGCCATGCCGACGTGCCCGACGAAATCGTCCGGAAAGTACATCGG
>CASFXO010000097.1 GCA_949298665.1 uncultured Lentisphaeria bacterium | reverse complement strand
CGCCGGGGGAATATGAATTCACCTTGAACGACGTCGACCGGCTGCCGGTGCGGCTGACCGTAAGCAGCATCGTGTACGACCGGAACGGCGCTCCCACTTCCCTGAAAACCATCAAGTCGATCACCGTGACGCCCCGCTTTGACCGAAAAACCAATACCTGGGTCGGCGTCTCCGGTACCACGGGAACCCTCCGGTTGACCGGCGGCGCCGATTATGTCGTCAAAGTGGAAGCGGTGAAAACCACCCCGGCGGACCCGATCGGATACGAACTCCGCCTGAACGGAACCGTTTTCACCCGCGCCAATCTGCGGACCGACGACACCTGGGAAACCGCCGGAGACGCCATCGTCGTCGGAGCGACGCAGCCGACGGTCGATATCGCGCTCGTCACCGACGAATGGGTCGGGTTCGGCGACAAGACCGATTACCGGAAGGTGGTGATCGAGGGGGCCGGGGAATATGTTTTTCACCTGACCGGACTGGAGGAATCCGCGGCGAAGCTGACCGTCTTCAGCGCCGCCTACGATGCCCGCACCGGAGAGGAGAAAAAGCCCAAAACGCTTAAATCACTCACCGTCACGCCGAAATTCGACAAGAAGACCGGCCGGTGGTCCCGGCAGGAAGGCGAAACCGCCCCCCTGCTGCTTCAGGCGGGAGTCTATTACATCGCCGTCGACGCCCCCGGGGCGGCTTCCGCGAAAAACACCGCCTATGAGGTCGGATTGACCGGCAGTGTCTTCATCAACGCCAATTCCGCCGATGACCGGTGGACCACGGCCAATGCCTTCCGGCTGACCGATGGGATCGCCGGAGAATGGGTGGGCTTCGGTGACGCCATGGATTATTATGCCTTTTCCCTGACGGGAGACGAGGCGGGCTTGTACGATTTCGCGCTGAGCGCCGATCCCGGGGAGGCGGTGTTGACGGTCTACCGCAAGAATTTCGACCGCTCCGGCAACGAAACCACTCCGGTCGCTCTGAAAAGCGTCACCGTCGGTAAAGACGGTACGGGTCGGATCTCCGGCTTGCAGCTTCTGGCCGGAGACTATTATCTTTCCATCCGTTCCGCGGACAGCGGCAAAGGCAAAAAGAATACCGACTACCAGTTGCAGGCGGAACAGGCCGTCGCGTATCAGGCCGTCGCGCTGACGGAAAGCGCGGCAGGCGTTTCCGGCGGTTTTTCCGTCACGCTTGCCTCGCGCCGGACGGAATACCGGGCCTTCACGCTCCGGGAAACCGGCACGATCAATATTCACCAGGAAGGCGGCGGCAAACTGACTTTGTACCGGAACGTCAACAACAAACTGCAGACCGTGAGCCTGATGGCGAATCTGCTGCTGGAGGCGGGCACCTATTACCTCAAGACGGAAAATTCCGGCAAAACCGAATTGTCTCTGGACGTCCGGCTGGAACACGAATTTCTGCCGGAACCGAACTTCCCGATGGATACCCCCGCCGAGCTGGAAATTCCGCTGCCGGACGGCAACGGTCCGTCCCTGTTCTCCGGCGCCGACTGGGTCGGATACGGCGACGGCGCGGATTACTATCGATTCACCACCGGCGAAACGGGCTTTCACGGCCTGTTCGGATTCGCCGCGACGGAGGCTCCGGCACAACCGTTGAAGCTTTCCGTCGGTACCATCGTCAACGGGAAATTCAAAACCGCCGGCAGCCGGACCTTCAAGCCGGCGGACGTCCTGTCCGAAACCGCGTCGAAAAACCGTTTTCAGGTCAACCTGGCCGCGAACACTACTTATTATCTGAAGATCGAAACCACCGACGGCGGCAAAGGCAAATACAACACGGACTACCGTTTCGTCGCCGCGGCCTATGCATATTCCGCCAACAACAGCTTTGAAGACGCCGACGCACTGGATGCCGGAACCGCTCCGGTTTCGATCCGGGCGGCGGTCGGCTCCGGCGACAAGCTGGATTATTACCGGTTCACCGCCGACGGCGTCTACGATTTCGGCATCGCGGAAGCGGCCGCCGGAGTAAAAATCACGCTGTACGACGAAGCGTTCCGGGTCATCGCCACCCGCGCTCACAGCGGCCCCAGGGCGAAAGAAGACGCGGGCATGTTCCTCAACCAGTATCTGCAGGGAACCTATTACCTGAAAGTTCAGGCCACTGCCGCACTGAGCGATTATCAGCTGACGCTGCGGCAGACGGGCACGGCGGAGGCTTTGCCGGCGGGAACGGGAGAGGCGGATTTCACCAACATCTGGGAAGGCAGAGGAGACATCCGTTATTACACGGTTTCCGGCGGCAGCGACGGCGCACTGCTGGAACTCTCCTGCTCGGCCGGGAAGTATACCATCGGACGCATGGACCGGGGCACCTTCAAACCCGTCGCGACCAAAAACTATTCCGCCGCCACCGCAGCGGCAGGAAAGGCGAATTTCACCGTGGAGCTGCAACCCGACACCGATTATGTGCTGAAGGTGGAATGTCCGTCCGATGCGACGCCGGATTTCCATTTTCAGGCCGCCCGGACTGCATTCAACCTCGACAACAATACCTGGGAACAGGCCGCAACGCTGCCGGTCCTCCCCGGCGGCGAGGGGCATGGCATCCGGGCGGCCGTGAGCAACGGCGACCGGATGGACTTCTATCGTCTGGACGATGGTGATTTTGAGCGGATAACGCTGAGCGCGAGCGGGGGCGGAGTCAAACTGACCTTCCTCGACGCGGACGGGACCGCTCTGGGACCGGCTCTCGTCTGTCGCAACGGCGCCCCGCTGGAGACCGCCTTGACCGGGCAGGAACAGTTTGCCGAAATCGAAAGGCTCAGCGGCTCCAGCAGTTACGATTTCGCCGCATGGGGGGCAGAAGACGCGCTGCCCGACGACACGATTCAATATCCGGCGACGGCAGGAATTGCCGCAGGCATGGCTTCCGAAACGACATTTCCGAACGCGCCGGAGGATCCGCTCCTGAAAAACCCCCTGCCGGTGGGATAACGGATACCTGTCCCGGCGGTGCGCCCCCGTCCTGCGGCATGAAACCGCGGGCCGGGGCGTTTTCATGACATGGAAAAAACACGATGAATCTTCGCAAGTTTCCTTTTTTTCCGCAGGATCGGATATCCTGCATGATGGGAACGCTGGTCGCCATGACGGTTTGGGGACCGCTGGTGTTGCTGGGACAGGACGGCCTCGTCGCGTTCCACGACAATCTGGACTGGCTGCCTCTGTACCGGATGTTCCGGGATGACGGACTTTTTTTCGTCTGGGATGCGCCGACCCGGTTCATGGACGGATTGTCCACGCTTTACTGCTGGGAGGCGGATTATTCGTATCAAAGTCTTTTGTTCCTGCTTTTTCCGCTGTTCGAAGCCTATGTCATCCTGAAGATCTCCATGGCACTTCTGGCCTTCTGCGCCATGCTGCTGCTGATCCGGCGACTTGCCGCGCCACCGGACTGGATCGCAGTCGGAGCCGCATTGTGCTACGCCGCGCTGCCGCTGCTGCCGGTCTGGACGCCGGCACTGGCCTCCCTGCCGCTGGCGCCGCTGCTGTTTCTCCGCTATGCCGCCCGGGACCGTTTCACGCCGGAAGTTTTCTGGGTGGTGCTGCTGCCGTTCTTCTCCAGTTTTTCCGTCGTCGGCATATTTCTCATCGGACTCTGGGCGGCGGCGACGATCGTGCTGTGGGGGCTCCGGCGGAAATGCAACGTGAATCTGGCGGCGGGCTGGCTCCTGCTGACGGCGGGATATGTGCTGGTCGACCTGAAACTCTTCTATCTGATGCTGGTCGTCCGGGAGCCGGTGAACCGGGCGTTGTTCCGTCCTCAGGGAGATTTTTTACAGTGCCTGTGGGATGCTTTCGCAACCGGTCTGGAGCACGCGGACGGTCGCGGCATGCCGCTGCTTCTGCCGCTGACGTTGCTGGTGCTGCTCGCAGGGCTCATCGTCCGATGTCACCGGAGCCGCAACGGCGCGGCGCCGCCTTCCGTTCCGGCGGAAGCGGACTTTTCCAGGAAGAATGCCGCCCGGTTCCGGCTGCTGATCTGGTGCGCCGCCGCCATTCTGGGAATCGGCGTGATTGCCGCATGCGGCTCCTGCGGCGTGATACAGTGTCTGACGGCGCCGGTGTTGCCGATGCTGGACGGCTTCAACTGGGCCCGGATTCTGGTCTTTCAGCTGCCGTTGTATTATCTGGGGTTCGCCCTGGCATTGACCGTCCTCTCCGACGGGAAAGGACGTTGGAGAAAAACCGGACGCATACTGGCCATTTTCATGCTGGTCGGGCAGCTCTGCTGGATTCTGTTCTCCGCGGCGCCCTACAACGATACGGCCGGCAATTGGCGATTTCTGAAGCACCTGTATGGCGACGAGGTGGCGGATTCCGAAGTTACCTGGCGGGAGTTTTTTTCGGAACCGCTTTTTACGGCCATCCGACGCGACATCGGGTACCGGGGAGAACCGGCGGCGGCGTTCGGCTTTCATCCTTCCGTACTGGTTTACAACGGGTTCCGCTGCATCGACGGCTACAACAGTCTGCATCCTCAGGCGGCCATGAACAAGTTCCGCCGGCTGATCGCACCGACGCTGAACGCCAACCCCGATCTCCGGGAATATTTCGATGCCTGGGGCGGACGTTTCTATCTCTACAACCCATGGCTCACCTGGATTCCGACGCGCAAACATGAATACCGCCCGGTGGAACTGGCCGTTGACCGCGAGGTTCTGATCCGCGAATACGGGACGCGCTATCTGCTGTCCCGGGTACCGGTGCTCAACGCGCGGCAACTCGGTCTGGAACTGCTCGGCATCTACGAAATGAAAGGCTGCCTGTACCGGATTCTGGTTTACCGGATCCCGGCCCGGCCGGAGGATGGGCAAAAGATTTTCGGGAACCACACTTGACATTCGCCGAAGCAAAGAGTACATTGATTTCAGAAAACGCGATTTTTTGATCCGTTCAATGTTTTTTTCATTATTTTTCATGGGGGGAAAATCATGGAAACCAAAGACATTCAGCAACTACAGGAAATCGTCCGGCAACGTCAGAACGCGCTGCAGCTGGTCAAAACCGAAATGGGCCGCATCATCGCCGGCCAGGACAAACTGCTCGACCGCCTGCTTCTGGCCATGATCTCCGACGGCCATGTCCTGCTCGAAGGGGTGCCCGGGCTGGCCAAAACCATGGCGGTCCGCACACTGGCCCAGACGCTCAACGGCACGTTCTCGCGTCTGCAGTTCACGCCGGACCTGTTGCCGGCGGACCTGATCGGTACGCGCATTTACAACGCTTCGACGCATGAATTTTCGACCCGGCTCGGACCGGTCTTCGCCAACATCGTGCTGGCGGACGAAATCAACCGCGCCCCGGCCAAAGTCCAGAGCGCGCTGCTGGAAGCCATGCAGGAAAAACAGGTAACCATCGCCGGGGAAACTTTCGCCCTGCCCGCGCCGTTCCTGGTGCTGGCCACCCAGAACCCGATCGAACAGGAAGGAACGTATCCGCTGCCGGAAGCGCAGCTGGACCGGTTCATGTTCAAACTCAAAGTGGATTACCCGAAACGGGCCGAGGAGGAGCTGGTCATCCGCCGCATGGCGCATCCGGCCTGCCGGGTGGAAGCCGTCGCAGTCGGCAAACTCGAAGACATCGTCGCCGCCCGGGAAATTGTCGATCAGATCTACATTGACGAAAAAATCGTCGAATACATTCTCGACCTGGTATTCGCCACCCGTCCGGGGCACCGGGCGGAACTCTCGGCACGCCAGTCCTCGGCGAAACTGGATGAGACGACGGCCCTGATTTCGTTCGGAGCATCGCCGCGCGCTTCGATCGCACTGGCGGTGGCGGCCCGGGGCGCGGCGTTCCTCGCCGGACGCGCCTATGTGGTCCCGCAGGACGTCAAGGACATTGCGCCGGACGTGCTGCGGCACCGGATCATCCTCTCGTATGAGGCGGAAGCGGAAAACATCGACACCGACGCCGTAATCAAATCGCTGCTGGATGAACTGCGTACGCCCTGAGTTTTCCTCCTCTCCACACACGATCAAGCGAACGGGAGGATCCGAAAACCATGTTGCCACCTGAACTCATGAAGCAGATCCGGCTGCTGGAAATCCGGACCAACCGCGACGTCGAGGAAATCGTCGGCGGCGCGTATCACAGCGTTTTCAAAGGGCGCGGCATTGAATTCGACGAAGTCCGCGAATACACCACCGACGACGACATCCGGGACATCGACTGGAACGTCTCGGCCCGCATGAACACGCCTTATGTCAAACGCTACATCGAAGAGCGGGAACTCAACGTCATGCTCCTCGTGGACGTTTCCGCCTCCGGGGCTTTCGGCTCCGGCGAGAAAACCAAACGCCGGACCGCCGCGGAACTCGCCGCACTGCTGGCGTTCAGCGCCGGCAGCAACGGCGACAAAGTGGGCTTGCTGCTCTTCAGCGACCGGCGGGAGCTGCTGCTGCCGCCACGCTCGGGCCGCACGCACACCCTGCGGCTGATCCGGGAGATGCTGGCTTTCGCACCACAGGGCCGGGGAACGGACATCTCCCTGGCCCTGAAGGAAGCCGGAGCCCTGCTGTCCAAACGCAGCGTCATCTTTCTCATCAGCGACTTTCTGGACGCCGGAGAATACGAAAAAACATTGAAGGTGCTGAATCGTCGCCATGATGTCGTCGCCGTGCGTCTCCGCGACCTGGCCGAACTGCACTGGCCGCTGACCGTCCCGGTCACGGTGCAGGATGCCGAAAGCGGCCGTCTGGTCACCATCGGCGGCGGGCACCGCACTGCGGAACGGGTGAACGCGGCGGCGGCAGCCGAACTGCACGAAAGCACCGGCGTCTGCGAACGCGCCAAGGTGGATCTGATCGACGTCCGCAGCGGCGAGGATCCGTTGAAACCGCTGATTCAATTCTTCAACCGGCGGCGCCGCCGGTTCCGGGGGTGATCCATGAAGCAATCCGGAAAAAATCTGTTGCTGATCGCCGCGGCCGTCGTTCCGGTGCTGGCGGCGGTGGTCGTTCTGGCCGGGTACGGCTGGTCCTTCCGGCTGCCGCTGCCGCCGATGCCGGAAAGCGCCCTGATTCTCCCCTCCCGTGAAGTGGAATTGGGCACTCCGGTAACCGTGGAGCTGGATTTGCGGCTGCCGCTGCATATGCGCCCGCGGGAAGTGCGGCTTACTCCACCGGAACATACGGTGCAGAACGGAGCGGCGGAAATCCGTTTCGACGCTTACCACTGGAGCAGCGCCAACTGGAAAATCCGCGCACGCCTGCAGGCCCTGCGCCCCGGGGAAACCGCCGCCGGAACCATCGCCGTGGCCTTGTCCTCATCGGAAAAGCCGGAGACACTGACCGTAGCGATTCCGCCGCTGACCGTGCTGCCGCTGCAAACCGGTCAGGACGATCTGGAACTGGCCGGCATGGTGCCACCGGGCAGCCAGGCTTCCGGACGGAAATTGCAGTGGATCGCCGTGGCGGTCACAGCAGTGGTGTTAATTGGATTGTTCCTGTGGCTGCGTCGCCGCCGGGAAGCACCGGCGCCGCCGCGCCCGCCCTGGGTCCGGACCACCGAGGCGCTGGAACAACTCCGCACGGAAGTGCGCAGTCACCGCATCCATCTGGAAACCGCGTTCGTCCGGCTGACGGATCTGGTCCGTAATTATCTGGAGGAACGCTACCGGCTGCCGGCCTCCGTCCGGACCACGGATGAATTTCTGGAGGACCTGAAATCGCCCGACACGCCGCTGCCGGCCGGGGATAAACCGTTTCTCGGCGAATTTCTGGAAGCGGCCGATCTGGTCAAATTCGCCCGGATGCCGCCGGACGAGGAACAGCTGCTCCGGGCCGTCGACGGCGCGGAGAAACTCGTGGAACATACCACGCCGTCTCCGCTGGAGCGGCAGGGAGAGGAGGTGTCCCGTGTTTGAACTGGCCTATCCGTGGGCGCTGGCGCTCTTCGCACTGCTGCTGCCGTTGATCTGGTACTATGCCCGTTACCGGAAATATCCGTCGATCACCGTACCGTCGGCGACGCCGTTCGCCGCGGTCGGTCGGCGGCGGCTCAGTCTGCCGAACTGGCTCTATTTTGCCGCTGCCGCCGTCCTGATCGTGGCGCTGGCCCGCCCCCGTTTCGGAGATGAAAAAGTGGTGATCCGCTCCCAGGGGATCGACATCATTCTGGCGCTCGACCTGTCCGGCAGCATGGCGACCATCGACGTGCCGCCCGATGTCCGCGACACCCGGACGCTGGAAAACGGTCTGGAAAGCGGCCGTATCAAAAACCGTCTGGAAGTCGCCAAGGAGGAACTGCGCAAATTCGTCCAGGGCCGTCCCAATGACCGCATCGGTCTCATCGGCTTCGCCCCCATGGCGTACAGCATCGTGCCGCCGACACTGGACCACGGCTGGCTGCTCGGCCAGCTGGACCGGCTTCAACCGGGGCTGATCGGGGATCAGACCGGACTGGCTGCGCCGCTGGCTTCCGGCATCCACCGATTGAAGGATTCGGCCGCGCCGCGCCGTGTGCTGGTGCTCTTCACCGACGGGCGGAACAATGTCGACAACCGGCTCACCCCGCAGCAGACGGCGGAACTGGGCAGGGAATCCGGCGTCACCATCCACACCGTGGGTATCGGCAGCGACAACGCCTACATCCCGGTGGACACCTTCGCGGGCAGACGCTTCCAACCCGTCGCCGACGAATTCGATGAAGACATGCTGCGCGCCATCGCCGCCAATTCCGGCGGACAGTACTTCCACGCCGACGACGCAGACGGCATGAAACGGGTCATGAACGAAATCAACCAGCTGGAAACCACCAGCTTTGAACAGCCCAAATTCATCGAGTACCGGGAAATCGCGCCCGATCTCGCACTGCTGGCCGTCGCGCTGCTCGCCTGTGGATTTCTGGCGGAATCCACCTGGAAACTGCAACTGCCCTGACCCCCAGCCATGGCGCCGTACGCCGGTCCGCCGCCGGGAATTCCCGCCGGGGCGGGATTGAAAACCGGCGGCGGCGCGTGTATGTTATGGCATCATGAATTACTATTGGATTATTCTGCTTGCCGTAACGGCGGCGGCACTCGGCACGCTGCTGTTGTGCCGTTTCTGCCGGGGACCGGAAACGGAGGCCACGGCGCAGCGGGTCGTCGCGGTCATGACTATCGTGACGGCGCTGGTTTACGGTTTGCTCGGCTGCTTCAAGCTGGAAGCGCTGCAGATGGGGCTGTGGGACTTCGGCATCTACGACTCGCTGCTGCATCTGGCGGCAACGGGTCAGGGCTGGATGCAGGATTTCCGGGGGGGGGCCTTCGACCATTTCTCCCCGCTGGTGCTGCTGCTGGTACCGTTGTACTGGATTCAGGATTCGCCCGGATGGCTGGTACTGGTTCAGGTGGCGGCGCTGGCGGGAGCGGCGCCGCTGCTGTATGCGCTGGCCCGACGCTGTTTTTCCAGGCCGGGCCCGCCGCTGATTTTGACGGCGATGTATCTGCTGAACCCGTATTTTTCCCGGATGGCGCTGTTTGACTTTCATATCGAATGTCTGTTTCCGCTGTTTTTCTTCGGGGCGTTTCTGGCCCGGGCACACGGCCGAAAATGGGGCTTTCTGCTGTTGCTGGCGGCCGTGCCGCTGATCAAGGAGGATTTCGTGATTCCGCTCGGGGCAGTCGGTCTCTACTGCCTTTCCCGGCGGGGCCGGAGAAAAGACGGCCTGTTCCTGCTCGCCGCGGCGGGATGCTGGACGCTCTTCATTTTGAAAGTCTATTTTCCCTGGATCATGCACAGCGACTACTGGCATTACGGCCGCTATGAGGTCAGTCCCGGTAATCTTGTCGCCATGGTGAAACGGCTGTTCTCCCCCCATATGCCCGGCGTGCTGCTGAGCGTGCTGCTGCCGTTCGCCCTGTTGCCGGCGGCCAGCTGGAGAGGATTTTTTCTGCTCTTTGCTCCGGTCCTCGGGATCCAGCTGATTTCCGGAGCACCGCACCAGAATCTGCTGGTCAGCCATTACGCCTCGGCATTGATCGGCGTCACGCCGGTGGCGGCCCTGATCGGAGCGCGGACCCTGCGCGCCGCCGTCCGGAGGCGGAAACTCCGACTTCGGGCGACGCCCGGAACCGCGTGGCTTTTCGCCTTGCTGCTGGCATTGAGCGTCCACATTCTGTGCTGCGACCTGCCGATGACGCGCTATTACTCCTACGTTCCGGGGTGGAACCGCAATCTGCACCCGGGCTTGCTCTCCCTGCCGCTGCGCGCCGACTGGTACGCGGCCATGCTCGCAGCCGACGCCCAGGCGGCGGAAACCCGGGAAATCCTGCTGCAGATGATTCCGCGCCACCTGAGCGTCACCGCCCAGAACGAACCGGGACCGCTGTTTATCCGCCACCGCCGGGTCTATTCGATTCCGGGCCCGCCGGAAGGCAGCGACGTGTATGTTTTCGACCATGACAATTACGCCGGATTCACGCCGGTTTCGGACCTGAACGCCTGCCTGACCAGGCTCCTTGAAAATCCGGAATACCGGCTGGTTTTCCGCCACAACGGGCTGCTGGTCATCGCCCGGCGCTCCGTCATTCCCGAATTGAACCTCCCTCCCGTAACAAGGAACCGTGTACCATGACTTCTCCCTGTCTGCATCTGCTGCCGGGACGTGAAAAATCCCTGCTGCGCCGTCATCCCTGGATCTTTTCCGGAGCCGTCAAAAGCGTCAGCGGCGATCCCGCCCCCGGTGATACCGTCGAAGTCCGGGACGCGCATCAACGGCTGCTGGCGCATGCCGCGTTTTCTCCGGCTTCGCAGATCGTCGGCCGGGTCTGGTCGTTCGCTCCGGAAGCGGTCATCGACCGCGGTTTCTTTGCCGACCGCATTGCCGCCGCGCTGCGGTTGCGGCACGCCGTCGGACTGGACATACCGGAGGGCGGCTGCCGCCTCATCGCATCCGAAGCGGACGGATTGCCCGGTCTGATCGCCGACCGCTACGGAGAATTCATCGTGCTCCAGATCCTCAGCGCCGGGGCGGAACGGCAACGGAAACTGCTGGCGGAACTGCTGCGGGAAGCCACCGGCTGCCGCGGCGTTTACGAACGGTCCGACGTCTCCGTCCGCGCCCGGGAACAATTGCCGGAACGTACCGGCGTGCTGCTCGGCGAAGCCCCGCCCGACACCATCGAAATCCGGGAAAACGACCTCCGGCTGCTGGTCGACGTCCGCCATGGACACAAAACCGGGTTCTATCTCGACCAGCGTGCCGGCCGGACAGCAATCGGGCAGACGGCGGCGGGGAAAACGGTTTTGAACTGCTTTTCCTATACCGGGGCATTCGCCGTCGCGGCGCTGGCGGGAGGCGCGCGGCATGTCGTCAATGTGGACTCTTCCGGACCTGCATTGGCGCTGGCGGCGGAAAACTGCCGCCTCAACGGCTTCGGTCCGGACCGGTACGAAAACCGCCGTCAGGACGTCTTCGAGGCACTCCGGGAATGCCGGGACACGCAACAGCGATTTGACCTGGTCATTCTGGATCCGCCCAAATTCGTGGACGGCAAAGCAGCCCTGCCCCGGGGCTGCCGGGCGTATCAGGACATCGCCCGGCTGGGCTTCCAGCTGCTGAACCCCGGCGGAATGCTGGCGACGTTCTCCTGCTCCGGCCTGATGACGCCGGAGCTTTTCCAGAAAATCACCGCCGACGCCGCGCTCGAAGCCGGCGTGAACGGGCGCATCATCCGGCGTCTGGAACAGGCCGCCGATCATCCGACTGCGCTGGCCGTCCCGGAATCCTTTTACCTGAAGGGGCTGCTGGTGCACATTTAAGTCCCAGACAGCGGTGACGGCACGGCTGACCGTACACGGGGAAATGCGTCAGCGGCTCAGTGCTTCATCCAGCAGCCGGGCGGCGACGGCGACACAGACGGCACAGGGAATGCCGCGCTGTTTCAGTTCCCGGCAGTTTTCCGTGCCGAATTCATCGCGGAAAGCCTGCCGCAGCCGCTCCCGTTCCGCTTCCGGCGCGATCAGACAGGCCGCGTGAAGAGCGCCGCAGCGCCCTTCCGGAGCACGGCCGCCGCCACAGGGTTGCAGTGTTTCCACCAGATCGTCGCGCCCGGCGGCGGCGGCGATGGTTTGAGCACAATTGTGCGTTTTCGGAACGCGGCCGAAAATCTCCGCCGCCCGTTGTTCCATGTCATTCATTTTGAATTCCTCCAGCGATGTCCGCCGCCAACTGCCGGATCAGGTCCGGCTGAAAATACTGCATCACCACCACGTGGGCCAATTTCCCGTAATGAGCATCCTCACTGCACGCCATGCAATAGCGATGCACCACCGCCGCCGCAGGACGCGGGAAAATGACCGTATTCGACCAGCGGTTGACCAGCGGATGCACACCGCGCGCCTCCAGTTCCCGCCGCAGCAGCGCGGTCATGGCCAGCACGTGCTCCGCCTGTTTTCGAAACCCCTCGCGCCCGGTGGCGGCAATCCGCCAGTACAGTTTCAGCGGATCGAACCCGCTGCGGGAACAGCTGATCGTCGGAATCACCCCGTTCAGATACGGCACCGGAATCGACTGCAGATCGTCCAGAATCTCCTTCCGGCAGATGAAAACTCCCGCCGGCTCGTTCAACGCCAGAAACTTATGTCCGGATACCGCCAGCGAGTCGAAATGCATCGACGCCGCATCCACCACCTCCCGTGCTTCCGGGTCGTCCAGATACGGCAGATATCCCCCGAACAACGCCACGTCCAGATGCCGGTAGACCGCCACCGGCCGTACCTCCCGCAACACCGCGTCGATCGCCTTCTGGTCGTCGATCGCCCCCTTGAACGTCCCTCCGACGGCAATCGCCACCAGCGCCGGGCGCGACGGCTCCAGGCGGCGGCGCAGGTCTTCGGTATCCATCGCCCCGTCGGCGTGGGCCCGGATCACGCGCGTTTCGAGATTCTGGATATCCCCCAGTTTCCGGACGGAATAATGCGCCTCCTCCGACACATACAGAATCGGCGGCAGCGGAGAACGCGCCGCCAGCGCCTTTCGTCCGAAATAAACCCCGTGCATGTTGCAGTCGGTCCCGCCGTTGGTCACCACGCCCCAGTGCCCGCCGCGGAAACCGAAGCCGTCCGCCAGAAAATCGATCGCCTTGCGCTCAAATTCATCCGTATTGAGCATGTCCCATTCCGTCTTGTAGGGGTCGCCGACGTTGATCAGCGTCACATCCTGCAGGCCGGTTTCCAGCAGCCATTCGTAAAACCCCTTCAGGCCGACGTCCTGATCAAAGGGATAACCCATCTGCAGAAAACGGCGCGCCACCAGCTCCCGGGCACAGGCGTTCAGCCGCGCCATCTCCGGCGCCCCGGGACGCGCATGGCGTCCGCTCCGCTCACTTTCCGCAAAATTTTCTTTCATTTCAGGTCAATATCACGGCATGTTTCATTTCCAACCTCCGCCTTCGATGCATTTCCCCCCGGACGGAGCTCTCTTCACAGCACGTCATCCCCGGCAGTTGGGCAGGAACGCCCCCATTTTCTTCAGCTTCCGCTGGAGTTCGCCGACGGCAACGGTCCGAACGTCGCCGTCGTTTCCGGCGGCCAGGGCGGCGGCCATGCCCGCGGCCTGTCCCGTAATGTAACAGCCCGGCATCACCCGGATCGACGCCTGCACGTAACGGTCGCAGCTGATGCAGCGGCCCGCCACCAGCAGATTCCGGCAGTCCGCCGCCACCAAACACCGGTAGGGAATACCGTAGCTCTCGCCGCGGTCATAATGCATGCCGACATTCAAACGCTTGAATTCCTCCTGATCCGCCGCCGAGGTGGACGCGGGGTGAATGTCGATGCCGTAACAATAGCGGCCGATTTCATCGTCAAAGACCCGCCGCGCCTTGTAATCGTCCAGATCGAGCACGTAATCCCCGACCACCCGCCGCGATTCCCGAATCCCCGGCAGAGCAGCGGTAAAGGTCAGCTCCACCTGCTCGTATCCGGTGATGTACTCCCGGTAATAGCGCTGGAATTCCACCATCTGCCGCCGCCCCTCCACCAGACCGGCGGTCAGCGACTTCTCATCCAGCGGATCCAGGCCGAAGAGGTGCCCCATATTGCCGCCGCCGAGGTGGTTCCCGGTCGGATTGATGCCGGTGTGGTGCGGGTCGTTGTGACGGAAAATCCCGTCCTCGAACGCCTTGAACAGAATCTCCCGCGGCTTGTCGCCGGACGCCCGGAACCGTTCCCAGTCGATCCCGGCCCAGCCGGAACAGAGCGTGGACGGCATCACCGCGCCGTTTTCGTCGCCTTTTTCCGTCCGGTTCCCGGCGTAAGCCGCCAGGTCGCCGTCCCCCGTGCCGTCCACAAACACCCGCGCGCCGACGGCGAAGAGACCGCTCTTGGCGTGAAACACCGCCGCGGTGATCCCGCCGTCCGCCGTTTCCGCCGCAATGAGTTCGGTCATCAGCGAAAACTCCACGCCCGCGCCTTCCAGCAGGTCGTCGTAAATCCGCTTGAGCCGTTCGATGTTGATGAAATCGGGATTGCCGTGAATCACCCCTTCGGCGGCGTGCCGGTCGCGCACTTCACGCCCGAAACCGTCCGCACAGAAGTCCACCCCGTTCCCGAACGTCATGTACATCGGCACCCCGCCGGCCGTTCCCATCCCCCCCAGGCAGCCGTTCGCCTCCGCCAGAAACACCCGCGCCCCCTGCCGCGCGGCGACGACCGCCGCCGCCACCCCGGCCGGACCGCCGCCGACCACGCAGACGTCATAGGTGTCGCGAATGGGGATTTCCCGTTGAAACAACATGATGCGAATCTCCTTCTTTGCGCTGTTGCGAATCGTTTTCTATAATATACGTCCACAAGCCGAAGGAGCAACCGCAGTTTTCAACGGGACCCCCATTTTTTCATGGGTCAGGCGCCGAAACCGCTCCCTTCCCGCGACAGAAACGGCAGGAAGACGCCGCTCACCACCGAACGCGCCCGGAACCCCTGTTCCAGACCGTCGGTCACGCCGTACCAGTCGCCGAACGGAATCCGGCTCGACGTTTCCTCCAGAAACCGGTACAACGGCGCAATCAGGCGTTCGAAATCAGCCCGATCCCGCGCCAGCGACGCCACCCAGACCAGCCAGTCGGCCTTGGTGTAGGCTTTCCGGTTGTCCAGCGGCACGCCGTAACGCAGAATCCGCCCCAGATACGACCGCACTTCCGCCGCGGCCAGTTCCTCCGGAAACAGATTCAAGCCCAGCAGCCGGTCCCAGACCAGATTGTATTTGAGACTCCAGCTGTCCGCCGCGCCGAAAGCCAGCACGGTATGGCCGTCGCCCGCCGCCCGCACCAGCCATTCCCGCGCCAGTTCCCGGGCCCGGGCAAGGAAAGTTGCCGCGTCCTCAGGCTCTCCCCGTTTTTCACACAGCTGCGCAAAAGCGCCGATGCCGAGGATCCCCTTGATCGCCAGATTGGCATTCCCCGCCAGATGCCCGGCAAAATCGTCGGTGCACAACTGCCGTTCCAATTCCAGACCGGTCCGCGACAGGTAAGTCGCCCAACGCCGCAGCAGCCGCCACTCTTCCGCCGTGAATTCCGTATCGGGTTCGGCCCGGGCCACCGCCCCGGCCATCAGCAGCATGTTGCCGCATTCCTCCACCGGCATCTGATATTCCAGCTGGTTGTCTCCGTACAACTGACCGTTGGCCAGCGGATAACGCCCGACGTCGTGCGGCGCGAATTCGTACTGCCAGTCCGGACTTGAGGCATAACGGAAAATCGGTCGCATCAGCCCCCGCACCAGTTCCGGACAGAAGCGCAGAAAGAGCGGCATGGAGGGATAACTCACATCCACCGTGCCGATGAAACCGCCGCTGAAGTTCTCCTTGGAGAAAAACAACAGTTCTCCGTTTTCATCGTAAACCATTTTGTGTGCGGCAAGCGCCTGACGCCAGGCCAGCGCGCAGATTGCGGCATATTTCCTTCCCCCGATCGCTTCCGCCTCGGCCGTCAGTTCCGCGTCCAGGCGGTCGCAGCTTGCGGCAAGACCTTCGTACTCCGCCGTCGCCGCCTCCAGCATCCGCCGGAAATCCGGTTCCTCCCGGCGCCAGGCCGCCGCCAGCCGGGTGCCGAAATATTCCACC
Source organism: uncultured Lentisphaeria bacterium (assembly GCA_949298665.1). GTDB lineage: Bacteria > Verrucomicrobiota > Lentisphaeria > Victivallales > Victivallaceae > CALXOD01. The sequence goes on along the minus strand of CASFXO010000097.1, from coordinate 14,997 downwards.
GACCATACGTCATCGTAAGCCACCACTGCAAAGGCGCTCCGCTCCTTTCCATCGACCAGACCGAAATCCTGACGACAGGCCATCACCGGCAGCGTCTGCGCCACCGGTACCGTCCCCGGCAGTTCATCCGCCTCCGGCCAATCCTCACCGGCGGCAAAACGGCGACGCAACTCCGCCGTACCGATCACAGCCCTACTTTCCGCCGGAGCGTTCAGCCAGATCCGTCCCCAGTCGATCCGAACGTCGTCGCCGGAACGCCACAACGGCCGCTGTTCCCGGTTGCCGAAGGAGAGCGCCGGTCGTCCACCGATGTTCTCGCGCCGGCCGTCCACCGCCTCGGTCCCATCATTGACGCACAGCTCCGCCGATACGTCGAAATACAGTTCCACCCGGTGTTTCCGCCCGTCCCCGGCCGCCACCGTCCATTCCACATAGGAGACCGGACGCATCATCGCCTGCCGGTCGTCCGGCAGAAACGGCGTCCGGAAATCCAGCGTCAGCCGCACTCCGGCGGCGTAAAATTCATAATGCGTCGTCACCGGCCGGACTTCCAGCGCCCGCTGCTCCATCCCCATCGGCTGTTGCGTATTGCAGTTGCGGCTGTGGCGCAGCTGCGGCTTCAGCAATCCCATCACGCGCCACGGGACGCCGTCGATGCGCAGCATCAGATTCAACGCATTGGGCACGCCGCTCCAGTGGCAGGGATCGTTGTCAAACAGTCGATCCGCCATCGACCAGACGCTGAAATAGGGATCCACCGTCAACAACGGTACGGCGGGTGGACGGAAGGGTGTCATCATCATCGGCCCGTTCTCCTTGCTGTTTTATTTCCGGCATGCCCACCGTCATGGAATCGGCCAGGTGCTCGGAAAAATGGTCATGCTTCAGGGTTGAATTGAAAAAAAGTTTTTATATATTATAATAAAGAATTGCCGCTTTTTGAATGATAAAATACGCAAAAAAATATACAAAACGAACATGCAGGAAGAAATCTTCATTCCGCCCCCGCCGCCTGCCGACTGGCCGTTGCGCCTGGAGCTGGCCGGGATCAGTTACTGTGACGGCAGCTATCGGATCAGCCGCCGGAACACCCCCACCTGTGTCCTCGAATACGTCGCCTCCGGACGCGGCGTCGTGGAAATCGACGGCGAAATCACCCGGCCTGAAACCGGCGATCTGTATCTGATCCCTTCCCATACGGAAAATCATTACCACTCCGACGCGGAAAATCCATGGATCAAATACTGGTTCAATGTCTGCGGGCCGCTGGCCGACGCGCTGTTCGATCTCCACCGGCTGCGGCGACGGACTCTGGTTCATCATTTCCGGAGGCCGGAACTCTTCCGGGAAGGACTGCGGGAACTGCACCGCCATCCCCACGACGCCCATACCCGGATCATGCCCCGGCTGTTGATGGAGATTACGGCGACGGCCGCCGTTCAGCTGGCGGAGCAGATCCCGTCCGGCCACACTCCGGCGGGACTGGCCATGCGGGAACTTCTGGAGCAACACCTGCACACCCCCGCGCCGACGGCGGCGGAACTGGGGCGGGCCATCCGCCGTTCCCCGGCTCAGGCCATCCGGATTTTCCGAAAGGATTTCGGCAGCACGCCGCGTCAATATCTGCTCGATCGGAAACTGGAGGTGGCCATGCAGCTGCTGCGACATTCCAATCGCGGCCTCAAGGAAATTGCGGATGCACTGGGATTTGCCGGCGAATACCATTTCGCGGCCCTGTTCAAACGTAAAAAAGGCATTTCTCCGGGCCGCTACCGCGCCGGTGACACAAAACACTGAACGGTTTTTACCCCTGGGCTTCGCCTTCCGCCGCCGCCTTCGGCAGAAACACGTAGAAAGCCGTCCCTTCGCCCGGACGGCTGGATACCTGCACCCAGCCGTGATGACTGGTCACGGTACCGTACACCATCGCCAGCCCCATCCCGGTGCCCTGCCCCACCGGCTTGGTGGTGAAAAACGGTTCGAACACCTTCCGCAGCGTATCGGCGTCCATCCCGTGCCCGTTGTCCCGCACGATGATGCAATAGAAATCCCGCAGCGGCGGATTTTTGCGCATCTCCGGCGGCGGCTCGATCCGGACACCGCACTCAGCCGCCTCGCACAACACCAGCTCCAGCAGGCGGCGCCCGGCATTCCGCTCGGTGGCGTCACGCGCGTTGAGCATCAGATTCAGCAGCACCTGCTGCAATTGAATTCTGTCCCCGCGCACGATCATCGGCACCGCCGGAGGTTGAAATTCGATATCCAGTCCGGTCTGACTTTTAGGCAGCATCATGCCGATGCAGGTTTCCGTCAATTCCCGCAGATCCAGATCGGCGATCTGATATTTTCCCTTGCGGGCGAACCCCAGCAACTGACCGGTGAGTCGCCCGGACTGCTCGGCGATTTCCGCGATCTTGCCCAGATGACGCGCCACCTCCGGGTCGCTCGGGGCATGCATGTAGTTGATCACGTCCACGTGTCCGAGAATCGCGTGAATGTGGTTGTTGAAATCGTGCGCGATCCCCCCCGCGAGCTGCCCCAGGGATTCAATCCGCTGGGCGTGCGCCAGCTGTTCGCTCAGGCGTTCGCGTTCCTTTTCCAGCCGCGCCTCCTCCGTCACATCGCGACCGATCAGCACCAGTACCGGGCGCGCCTTCAGCCGCTGCAACGACAGCGAACAGGAAATCAGCCGTTCCCGTTCCGGGCGCGGCCCCCCCAGCAGCACCTGAAAGCGCGACACCCCTTTCTCCGGCGACAGATGTTCCCCGTCCCCGGAAAGCGCCGGGCGGAACAGCGTCCCGTCCGGATTGCGCATCCACTGGAAAAACTTCATCCCGATCATCTCCGACGGTGATTCCATATGCAGAATCCGGGCCGCCGCCAGATTCGCGTCCAGCACCCGTCCCTCGGGATTGAGCAGCACGATCAATTCGCTGGCGTTGCGCAGCACCTGCTGGTAGCGCCCTTCCCATTCCCGCAGGCTCTCTTCCAGCAACTTCGAACGCCCATAACCACCGAAAAAGGCGAAGACGATATCCAGCGTACTGCGGCCATGCGGCTCGGCTTCGCTTTCAATCTTCCGCAGATAAACCGTCAGCAGCATGCTCAGCCACAGAGTGGCCGCCGAACGGGCCAGAAAGGCTCCGGTCAGAAACTCGAACTGATTCGGCCGATCCCAGTACAGCACCGTCACGTACAGCAGCGAGTCCGCGATCTGGGTGAAGGCCAGCGCCCCCAGCACGCAGAAAAACAACCGGCAGTGTGCCGTCTTCAGCCGGGTGAAGATGATCGGCAGCATGAACAGATCCAGCAGATGCGCCAGCACCAGCGCCACCATCGACCGGCGGCTTTCGCGCAGGAGAAAATCCAGCGCCTCCGCCGACAGTCCGGAAGAAATCGAATACCCGGTCCAGGAACATTGCAGCCGGGTGATTTCCCCCAGATACAGATACAGCCCGAAAAGCACCAGCGATCCGATGATCAGTCGCTGCGCCGCCAGCGTCCCCTCCGTAATGTACACCAGCAGCAACGCCGCCAGGTACGGCAGAAACAGCACGGTCGGTCCGATCTGGAAATCCAGCGTCCCCACCAGCACCGCCCGGAAATCGGCCGCACACACCAGCTGTGCGAACAAAAACAGCAGTCCCAGCGACAGATAAAACGACGCCGACCCGATCACCTTGCGCTGACTGTGCAGCAACCCGAGTCCGACGAATACGAACGTCATCTCCAGCACAGCCAGCAGTATCGCGTAAAACCCCTCCACCCCGTCTCTTCGCTCCCCGAACCGTCCCACCCGTAACTTCCCGGCGCCGGCGCCGCTCTCTGCGCGACACCGGCGGATGCCGGAATCCGTCATGTTTACAAATATGCCCCGAAGGCGCGCAGTTTCTCCCGCACCGCCACACCGTCCAGCGCCGCCGGCGTCGTCCCCGCCGCCAGCGCCATCGCCGCGGCCATTCCCGCAGCCTGCCCGATCGAACAGACCGGCGGCATCACCCGCATGGAACTGTGCAGCGTATGGTCCACGGAGATGCAGCGGCTCCCGATCAGCAGATTGTCGCACCCTTCCGCCACAATACAGCCATAAGGAATTTCATACCAGTCGTCCGGCGGCAGCCGCCGGATCACCGTTCCGGTGCCCTTCGGATTGTGAATGTCCACGTCATAACTCACCCGGGCGATCGCATCCGGAAATTTCTCCGCCCGCTCGAACGCCGCCACCGTCAAATAACGCCGTCCCCGAATCCGGCGCGATTCCCGCACCCCGATATGATGCGCGATCGAATGCACCGCGGCCCGTTCGAACCCCGGTACATATTCCCGCAGAAACGCCAGATATTCCCGCAGCTGCCGCCGGGCATCGATTTCCGCCTCCGACAGCTCCCGCGCGTTCAACGCGCTCTTCAGCACCACCCGCGTGGTGTTGAAATGCATCACATCCGGCTCCAGATCATCAAACATCAATACGTTTTCCCGCAGGCACCGGATTTTTCCGGCGGCCTTCGCCCGGTCGTACAGGGCATTGACCTCCGCCCGCGACGGCATCCGGGACCGGTCCACACCGCTCAATTTGAAACACAGCGTCATCGGCTGGCAGTTGCCTTCCTCATCGCCGTATTCAAACGGGACTCCCGCCAGCGCCGCCAGGTCCCCGTCGCCGGTTCCGTCCACAAACACCTTGCCGCGCACCGCGCTCAATCCGTCCTTGCCGGACAGAATCACCCCGGTAATCCGTTCCCCCTCGCGCTGCACGTCAAACAGCGTATGGTGGTACATCAGCCGTACCCCGGCCGCCTGACAGAGGTCCTCCACCGCCAGCATCGCCAGATTTTTGGAAATCATGCGCTCTTCGTCGTTCTCCACCCGGTTTTCGGCGTGCGGCGCCACCTTGCCCGGCAGGTACCGGCGCATGGCATCGATCCATTCCCCGTAAAGCGGCCGGTCCAGCGGCAGACCGTGCGAATGACTGCACATGAACGGGGTCACCTCGCCCACCGACGCCATCCCGCCGGGAAAACCGTAACGCTCAATCAACACGACGTCCGCTCCGTTGCGCGCCGCCGTCACCGCCGCGGTAAATCCTCCCGGTCCGGCGCCGCACACCACCACATCCGCTTCCGCCGTCACCGGCACTTCCCGTTTCAATTCGTAGTGAATCGTCTCACTCATCGCTCCCGTCCTCCTGTGGCGCTCACGCCTTCTGCAAAACCAGCGCGGTCCGGCACGGCAGATACAGCCGCAGCGCCTGGTGGGACCTCCCCTTCCCATCCGGCACCGCGGCGGTTTCATAAGTCATGCCGCAGTCAATCCGGTCAAACCCGCCGAAAGCGGCCGCGTCGCTGTTCAAAACAATCCGATAAGCTCCCGGCGGAAATTCCAGGGCGTAATCCGCCGCCGAATCCGTCGGATGAAAGTTAAACACGAAAAAACACCCCGCGCGTTCAAACACCAGAATCTTCCGCTCTTCATCACACCGCATCCGCTGCGGCGCGCAATCATAAAAATTCCCTTTTCCCCGCAGCAGCGCCAGCATCGCCCGGTCAAACGCCTCCAGTTGCCCGTATCGCAGCGTCTCATCCTCCGCCAGCGACCACTGCCGCCGGGCGTAGTTATACGACCATCCGTTCCCCTCCCGCGGAAAATCGATCCACTCCGGATGCCCGAATTCATTCCCCATGAAATTCAAATAGCCGTGTCCCGCCGCCGCCGCGGTCGCCAGCCGCGTCAGCTTATGCAGCGCCACCGCCCGGTCCACCCGGCTGTCTCCGGAATCGCGGCGCATGGCATTGTACATCGCCGCCCCCGCCAGACGGAAAATCGCCGTCTGTCCGCCGACAATGGCCTGATCGTGACACTCCACATAACTGACCGTCCGCTCATCCGGCCGCCGGTTGGTCAATTCGTGGTACATGTAACCCATGTTCCACGTCTCGTCCGGCAGATCGAACAGCTTGAACCACATGTCGGTCACCCCCATCGCCATGCGGTAGTCGAAACCGGCGCCACCTTCCCGGATCGGCACCGCCAGTCCGGGCATGCCGCTGACGTCCTCCGCCACGGTCACGGCGTCGGGCCGCACCGCGTGAATCACCTCGTTGGCCAGCGTCAGATACGTCAGCGCCTCCTCATCCACCTCGCCGCCGAAATAGTCGGCGTACCCGGAAAACGCCCGCCCCAATCCGTGATGCCGGTACAGCATGCTGGTTACCCCGTCGAACCGGTAACCGTCCACCCGGTATTCGTCCAGCCAGAAACGACAGTTGGAAAGCAGAAAATGCAACACCTCCGTCTTGCCGTAATCGAAGCACAGCGAATCCCATGCCCGGTGCTCCCCCCGTTCTCCGGCATGAAAATAGGTGCTGCGCTCTCCGTCGAACCGTCCCAGTCCTTCCACCTCGTTGCGCACCGCGTGGGAATGCACCAGATCCATGATCACCCGCAGCCCCAGCCCATGCGCCGCATCCACCAGCTCCCGGAAATCGTCCGGCGTTCCGAAACGCCCCGCTATGGAAAAAAAGTTCGCCACATGATAACCGAACGATCCGTAATACGGATGCCCCATGATCGCCATCAACTGCACCGTATTGTAACCGGACCGGGCAATGCGCGGAAGTACCGTCTCCCGGTATTCGCGGAACGTCCCCACCCCGGCCCGTTCCTGCGCCATGCCGACATGAGACTCGTAAATCAGCGGCGCCGGAAACGGTTCCGGAGGTTCGTACCGGAACCGATAAGGCCGCTCCGGCCGCCAGACCCGCGCGGAAAAGATTCCGCTCCGCTCGTCCTGCACCACGTAACGCGCATAACTCGGCAGCCGTTCCCCCCTTCCCCCCGGCCACTCCATCAGCAGCCGGTAATGCATGCCGTGCCACAACCGCTCCGCGCTCAGCCGAATTTCCCAGTCACCCCGGTCACTCAACCGGTACAGGGCAAACGCCGGCAAAGCCTTCCAGCCGGACATCTCCCCGATCAGCGTGACCGCGCAGGCATGCGGCGCCCACTCCCGGAACACCCATTCCCCCTCCCGGAAATGCAGTCCGTAATACTCGTGCCCGGAAGCGAATGCCGCCAGCGTCTCCGGTCCCCCGCGCAACAGTCGCCGCCGGGCGGCGGCCGCCGCCAGTTGTCGCCGTTCCAGGTCGCCGGCATAAGGCGCCAGATACGGATCCCGTCCGAAAGGCTGCGGTCGATTGTCGCGCGTCGGGAATTTCATGCCATCCCTCACGGCAGCAACGGACGATCCAGCATCGATTCGTAAATCCGGATATAGGCCTCCGCCGTCACGTCGTGGTTGAACCGTTCCCGAGCCTGCCGCATCACCCGCTGCAGAACCGGCAGTTTGGCCTCTTCCGGCAGGTCGTAGAAGCGCATCGCCTCATCCATCGCCCAGAACAACCCACCGGAATCGTAGGTTTCGAAACGGAATCCGTTCCCGGTCGCCGCCGCCAGGTTCAACGGTTCCACCGTGTCGTGCAGCCCACCGGTATCGTGCACCACCGGCAACGTCCCGTAATACTGCCCGTTCATCTGCGGCAGCCCGCACGGTTCGAACCGCGACGGCACCAGTACGAAGTCCGAACCCGCAAATCCCAGATGCGACAACTCCTCGTCGAAATCCCGCACCACAACCCGGCCGCGCAGATCGTGAAACGCGGCGATCTGCTGAAAAACCGACTGATAACTGCCGTTCGCCACAATGGCGATCTGCAGATGCCGGGAATAGTACTTGCTCACCACGTCGAAGAGAATTTCCGCCAGCAGCTGGCACCCCTTCTGCAGCGGATCCAGCCGCGACGGCCAGAAGAAAATCGGCGCGTCCGGACGCTCCTCCAACCCCAGGCGCTGTTGCAGCAGTGCCTTGTTCGCCGCCTTGCCTTCCAGCACGGTTTCCGGCGTGTAACGATGCTTCAGGTAGGGGTCCTTTTCCGGATCCAGAGATTCATCCGGAGCATTGAGAATCCCGCAGGCGCAGCCGGCATGCGCCTTGGCCGCAATCTCCCGACGGATCTGGTCCGGGATGAAATCGTGCCGTCCCTCCACGATCTCCCGCAGAAACGTCGGACTGACCGTGTTGATGAAATGCGCCGCGAAGATCCCGCTGGTCAGAAAATCAACCGGATTGGTGGACCGGCTTTCCTCATAATTATAGGGAATCCGCTCGTAATAGAGATAATTCCAGAACTCCGCCGCGTCGATCCCGCGGTCTTCGATGCGGTCCAGCGTGCTTTTCTGCGTATGGATATTGTGCACGGTAAACAGACAGGGAATCCCCATCCGGCGCCCCATCGCCGGAATCAGCCCCGTCATCCAGTCGTTGCAGTGAATCAGGTCCGGGCGCACATGCGGAATGATGTTGTTCAGCACCTCCCGCTGAAATGCCATCGCCGACAGAAAACTGTCGTCGGCGTAACTGCCGTAGACCGAGTCCCGGTAATAGAAAATCCGATCCTCCGCCAGATGCACCCGTCCCGTGGACAGATGGCTGAGATAAACCCGCAGCTCGTTGCTGATCAACTTCCCGACGTCCACGTGAAACATGCGCCGGTAATGCGGCAGCGCCACGTGCACATCCGCCCCCTGACGGAAGAGGGCCGCCACCAGCGATGCCGACACGTCGGCCAGCCCTCCCGCCTTGGCTTTCAGGGCATTGGCCATATTGCCCATGCCTTCCGGCAGGTAGGTAATCTCCGGTGTGACGATCAGAATGCGCGGTTTTTTCCTGGACGACTTTCCCATTCGACATCTCCTTTCCGCGCCGCCGGGAACCTGCCGCCGCGCCGGTCATGACCGGCGGCACGCCCCCGTCTGCGGTTGCACCTCAATCCTTCGGCCAGCACATGAAACCGGGAACACTGTTGTCCCATTCATGGCCGCTCGGCGTAATCCGGGCCGTCAGGCCGAAACGACCGGCGGTATTGCAGACCAGCTCGCACTCATACCGGTAATTGCCGTTGCCAAGGTCTTCCGCCAGCTGCATCGGCTCCGCCTTTCCCCGAACGATTTCGTTGTGAATATTGACCTGGCCGTAATAGGTTTCCACCTCGACTTCCTCCGGCCGGAGTTCGCCCAGCCCGGCTTTGACGGAAATCCGGAACCGGTCCCCCACATGAATGTCGTCCAGCACCATCGAAATTTCCGGACGCTCCACGTAAAGTTTTCCGAAATTATTCACCATTCGCCATTTCCGCTCCACCAGCGCCTTGGCCTCCGCAGCGTCGTCCGCCAGCAGCCGCTGATAGTCGTCGCGGGCCGGACGGTAATATTTTTCCTCATATTCCCGCACCATCCGGGCGCTGGAAAAGTGTCCGAGCGCCATGACGATCGACTCCTTCATCCGCCGGATCCAGCGCTGCGGCAGATCGCCGCCGCCCCGTTCGTAGAAGCAGGGAATGATTTCGTTTTCCAGCAGACAGAAAAGCGCCTGCGCTTCGTAATTGTCGACATCCTCGGTATCGGTGTAATTTTCATTGTTGGGAATGGCCCAGCCGCATTCCGGCGTATAGGCCTCGGCCCACCAGCCGTCGAGAATGCTGCAGTTGATCACGCCGTTGATCGCCGCCTTCATCCCGGAAGTTCCGCTGGCTTCCTGCGGGCGCCGCGGCGTATTGAGCCAGACGTCCACCCCCTGCACCAGCGAACGGGCCAGCGCGATGTCGTAATCCTCCAGAAACACCAGGCGATCCTGCACCCCATGTTGCCGGGCGAACTGGACCAGTTCCTGAATCAGACGCTTGCCGCCTTCGTCGGCCGGATGCGCCTTGCCGGAAAAGACGAACTGAACCGGATGCTGTTTGTTTTTCAGCAGCGCCACCAGCCGGTCGGGATAACGCAGCAGCAGCGTGCCGCGCTTGTAGGTGGCGAACCGCCGTGCAAAACCGATGGTCAGCACGTCGGGGTCCAGCAGCGTCTTGCCGTTGATGCTGCCCTGCCCGATATCGGCGGCAAAGGCGGAACTGTGCTGCACCACATGCCGGGCTTTGCGGATCATCGACTGACGGCACAGCTCATGCGCCATCCACAATTCCTCGTCGGGAATGTTGAATACCGCCTGGCAAAGCTGCGCCGGGTCCGGATTCTGCAACCAGCGGGCATTCAGATACCGGTCGAAGATCACCCGGATCCGGGGCGAAATCCAGGACGGGATATGTACCCCGTTCGTAATATGCCCGATCGGAATTTCCGCCACGGACCGCTGCGGCCAGAGCATCTTCCACATTTCCCGGGCCACTTCTCCGTGCAGACGGCTGACGCCGTTGCTGTAATTGGCCATGCGCAGCCCGAGTACCGTCATGGACATTTCGGTGCTGTGGTCGCGTTCGCTGATCGGCACGCCCCAGCGGATGATGCGGTCCACATCCATCTGGACACTCCGGGCGTAGGTTTCGAGATAAGGCCGTACCAGCGCGATGTCGAATACCTCGTTGCCCGCCGGAACCGGCGTATGGGTCGTGAAAACATTGGTGCGCCACACGATTTCCAGCGCGGTTTCCGGGTCCAGCCCCTTCTGCACGAGTTCTTCCAGCCGGGCCAGCGACATGAATGCCGCATGGCCTTCGTTCATATGGCAGACCGCCGGGGTGCAGCCGAGCGCGACCAGCGCCTTGTAACCGCCGATGCCGAGCAGCAGTTCCTGATGCAGCCGCATGCGGCGGTCGCCGCCGTACAGCCGCCAGGTGACTTCGCGCAGCTCCGGCGGATTCTGGGGAATTTCCGTATCCAGCAGCACCAGGGGAATGTTGCCCACCCAGAGAATCCAGACCGCGGCGAAGAGGTCCCGATCGATCAGTTTGATGCTGATGGTGATGCTCCGGCCCTGAGCATCCCGGGCGCGAACCAGAGGCATGTTATGGATTTCATTTTCGGGATAGCGTTCGATCTGCCAGCCGTTGCGGTCCAGCATCTGCCGGAAATAGCCCTGCCGGTACAGCAGTCCGACCGCGACCAGCGGCAGTTTCATGTCCGACGCCGCTTTCAGATGGTCCCCGGACAATACGCCCAGCCCGCCGGAAAAGATCCGCACGCTTTCGTGAATGCCGAACTCCATCGAAAAATAGGCGATCCGCCGATCCGCGAAATTTTCCTTTTCCGGCATGGCCCGTTCGAACTCCGACTGCACGGTGCGCAGCTGCCGCAGATAAGCGGGATCCCGGGCCAGTTCCTCCAGCCGGTTCTGGGATACCTGCATCAGAACGCGCCGGCTGTTGCCTTCCACCTCCCGCCACAGATTCGGATTGATCCGGACAAACAGCTCGATGGCAAGCGGATGCCAGCACCACCACATGTTGTAGGAAAGCCGTTCCAGAAATTTCAGCTCGGCGGGAATGCGCGGAGCCACGTTGAATAATTTTACACTCATAGTTGTTTCTCGAAGTTCCAAACTGCCTTATGTCATACAAAAAACGGCGCCATGCCGATTTTCCGACGATGGCGCCGCCTGCCGCATCTTCAAATGTTTTCCTTTTGCCGGATACTCCGGATGCTGCCGACCGGCACCGTGCCGACGGCGGTCATGCCCCGGGATCGGATCATTTCGCCTCCACCTTCAGCACGCTGTTCAGCGTCCCGAGGTCGTTGGAGGCAAAGCAGGGATTCGCTTCATCGATCCGCCAGTCGCCGTCCACCACGAACTTATACTCATACTCACCCGGAGGCAGCATCAGGCAGCCGCGATACACACCGTCCCCCTTGCGGTCCGTCAGCGGCTTGGCTTCCGGATCCCAGTCATTGAAGGAACCGGCCACGGAAACCCGTTTGCCCACGCCGGCGTCAATCATGAATTCCACGCGTCTGCGCACCGGCATGGTGCCGGAGGCCCCTCTGGTATTTTGATTTTTTATCTTCTTTTCCATGGCAGTCCCCCTTTTTTCAATTTGAGAAACCGGTTTCGGTCGCTCCGTCATGTTCAGAAAATAATATAGCACCCCAAAGAGGAAAAGTCCAACCGCAGGAATACTTTCGGCAGGGAAAAGGAGTCAGCTCACCTTGACCATGACCTTGCGCGGCACGTTTTCCAGACGACCGCAGATCGAAAGATTCCGGGCGCACGACTCGGGGCTTGCTATGCGCCGCAACAGTTCCTCCATCGCCAGGCGCCCCAGTTCGCGCCAGTCAAAGGAAATGGTCGGAAACACCGGATAATCCGGATTGAGCAGATGCTTTCCGTCCGCGGCCAGCACCGGGAAATCGTCCTCCAGGCGCCGCCCGGTCCGCTCGCAATAGGCACAGGAGGCGTAATTGAACCAGTCATCCGACGTGAAGAAGTAGCCGCAGCCCGGCTGAAAATCGTAATTGGCCGGAGAAATGACGTCCACAAATTCCGCCCGACCTCCCAGATCATTCCAGGCCTGAAAAAACAGCCGTCCCCGCTGCCGGTAGATCGGCTTGGGACTGGAAAGCAACACCACCCGGTTCACCCCCCGGAATAAAAAGTAATCCACCGCCTTCTTCGCCGTGTCGTACAAATCCGCATTGACCGTCGATAACCGTCCGCCGTAGGAATTGAGCATCAGAATCCCCACCGCCGGACACGCGGATTCGAAATCCGCCAGATACCAGTCATACGCGCTCAACAGCAGCATCCCGTCGCATTGACGGCTGGCCTCCCGGAAAAAGTCCGTCGAACCGGCGCCGCAATGACGCGCCACCACCGACAATTCAAACCCGGCCGCCTCCGCAACGTCCCGGGCGCCGAGCAGCGCGTGATACATCATGCCCCCCGCCGAAGGGTTGACCGCCGACTCCATGAAAACCGCGATCCGCCGGTCCCCGTCATTGCGCCGCAGCGGACTGCGGAGAACGAAAAAACCATGATTGGGCTTCTGCTCCAGCACGCCGTTTTCGCACAGCCGCTCGAAAGCACGATAAGTAGTCCCGTAACTCAACTTGAATTTCGCGGCGAACCGCCGCACCGAAGGCAGGACTTCGCCCGGAGAATATTCTCCCGCCAGAATGCGCGACTCTATATAATCCAGCAGTCTGGTTGTCGGTATCGGATTGCGTCCCACTGTCAAACAACCCTTCTTCAGCCGAAAAAACCCGGAACCGGCCGGAAAAGCATCCACACTCCGCCGATTGTCAGCCGGTCTTTTCTGACCGTCATAATGTTATTGGCCGGCTTTTTTCTCCTGCGGCGCGCCGGATTGCGCCTTGCCGTCCCCGGCATTCCGGGACGGCGCCACCGCAGCCCCGTCCGTGTCCGGGCGGGTGATCTTCAGATTGTCGAACCACAATCTGGTGCGGAAAGTACGGAAGCCGAACCAGCCGCCCTCCAGCGGCTGTTCGTCCCTGACCGACAGCAGCTCCCTGCCGTCCAGAAGAAAGCGCAGCACGCCGGTCTGCCGGATCAGCGTGATGTGATACGCGGTATCGGCCCGGTTTTCGGCGGCGTAGGTTTCGCGCAACAGCCGGAAACCGGGACAGCGCCGGATGCGGATCCGGGCGTTCTTCTTGTTCTCACTGGCGTTCAGAAACGTGAAAATATAGCCGTTCAGCTGGTGATAATCCGCGTAATCGGCATATTTCCGCGTCTGCGTGGACGCCTCCGGCGAACTGCCGTCCGGCATGGAGTAGAACAAAAAGAAATTGATGTTGTTGGTCCCGGTCACCGAATGCTCGACGCACACGTCGAAATCGACACGGACGTCGCCGTCGATCCGGGTCCGGTTCCAGACGGTGCAGACGCCGCCGTTGAGTCCGCCCTTGACGAACTCCTCGGGATCGGCGTCGATGTACAGCCGCCCGTCCCGGATCGCCACGGAACGGCCCCCTTCCACGTACCAGTCGCCGGAGTCGCGGTCGAATGAATCGGAGTACAGGCATTCCGCGCCGGCGGAAATCGCCGCGGCGCCCGCCAGACCGAGCAGAATTTTACGAACTATCATCAATCCATTCCTTTCTCGTCTTCAAAACCGTCTCCGGGAAAATACACCACGATCCGGCGCAATGCAACTCGATCTTCAGCGCATGGACATCGGGACGTTCGGTTCCGACGGATGCCATTCATACCACTTGTCGCGGTATTCCTTGTAGTTCCGGGACGCGGCATGTCCGTCCAGATACACGGCGTTGATCTTGCCCGTATGTAATTCCGCCAGCGCGGGAACATCGAAAAACATGTTCAAAAGCGCATTGGCGGCATCATCGCCGTATGCCGCACCTTTCCACGGGTGGATGGTCCAGGCAAAGCTGCCTCCCGCCATTTCCTCGGTTTTGCCGACCACATGCCAGTAGTAGAAGAACGGAGCGGCGCTGTCGATCATATGGATTTTCGAAGAAGCGGCCCGAACCTTGGAGAGTTTCACGCCGGTATACATGTCGCCCTTGCCGCCGGGTTTCGGATAATAGCCGCACATGGTATTGACGGCGTAACCGATCAACACCGTTTCCCGCTGCACGGCGGGACAAACCAGAGCGCTGCCGCGCTTGACCGGGCTCTGACCGCCGCCGAGCGACTTGGCAAATTCCTGCTGTACATACCAACGATATTTCACCCCGGAGGTTCCACTGGGGTTGGAGGAGGCGAAGAACATCATATCGTCGTAATCGGCGGCATACATCTGACCGGCGGTGCCGATCTGCTTGAGGTTGCTGACGCAGCTGATGGTCTTCGCCGCTTCGCGGGCCCGGTTCAACGCGGGCAGCAGCATGGAGGCAAGAATCGCGATGATCGCAATCACCACCAGAAGTTCGATCAGGGTAAATGACTTTTGCGCTTTCATGATTTTCCAGTACTCCTTAATTTTGGGAAAATACAACAGAACATTCTAATTTTTAGTTATTGTCTCAAATTTTGTGAAACGCATTTGTAATTTCCAACGCCGATGAAGACGTTGCCGATAATCGTCATCTGTTTTAGCCAGTAGTCCTCCCAAGCTCCGGCGTCAGCAAACCGTTTCAATATGATTCTCGCAACTTTCGTTACGCCCTTGTCACTCCATCCATAAGCAATTTTCTTGATTCTCCGGCCAAGTTCCCGCATAACTCTTTCAACCATCG
>CASFXO010000096.1 GCA_949298665.1 uncultured Lentisphaeria bacterium | reverse complement strand
TCGCAACCGCCCAGCAGCTCCATCATTTCCCCGATTCCGGTCCGACCCGCCAGAGAAAATGCTCCGGACATCCCGAACTCCTCCAGAATCCGTTCCGCATCAGCCCGCTCCGAGGCACTGCCGATCACCAGAAAAACCACTTCCGGAAAATCCCGCCGCACCGCCTTCATCACTGCCGCAAACAATTCCGGCGGAAACCGCTTGCTCGCCCAGCGCGCTCCCGGAATCACACCGACCAACCGTTTTCCCTCCGCTTCCACGGGCAGCTTCACAGAAAAACGATGCCGCGGCAGCAGCAGCTCCGGAACCGGATCGTCCTTTCCCAGCAACTGGTTAACCAGCGCCACATTCCGCTCGACGGCATGCCGCGCCATGTCGACACGGCAACGTCGACCGTAAAGCCAGCGGGCGTTCCCCTCCCGGGGATGAGAAAAACCGACCGGCCGCGGTCCCCGCGCCAGAAACCCGAAAATCGCACTGCGCAGCAACCCCTGAAAATCAATCACCAGATCGTACCGCCGCCGCCGCAACTCCCGCGTCAACCGGAGAAATTCCCGGGGAAACGTCACCGCCTTTCCCAGTTTCCGCCGTTGAAAGGGAATCGCCCGCGCCACCGGAAACGGGCTGAACGCCAGCACCTCCCGGAAAGCCGGATGCACCAGCCAGTCCAGCTCCGCCTCCGGAAAGCGGCGACGCAGCAGCTCCACCGCCGGAAATGTGTGCAGAATGTCTCCCAGACTGCTGGGCTTGACCACCAGAATGCGTTTCACCGGAGCCGGCATGGTTCCGTCAACTTCCGGTCGCCAGCCGCAGCGCCAGCCGCTCCGGCAAGCCGGCGTCCAGCACCTTCTGCTGCGCGGTCGCCACATCGTAGGGAATCCGGTAACGGGTCACGATCCGCTCGACATCGTCGAATACGGCGAAACTCGCCCGGGGATCCCGATTGCGCGGCTGACCGATGCTGCCGATATTGAAAAGATATTTATAACCGGTCAGAATCTCCACCGGAAGCGCCTCCGCCCGGGAAAAGTCTTCCGGTTCCGGTGTCCCGTCTTCCCCCGCCAGCACATTCCACTGCAGAATTTCATCTACGCTGCGCTCCCGCATCGAAGCCACCGGCTTCTTGCAGAAGGCCACCGGCACATGCGAATGTCCGCAGAAGCACAATTGCGTAAACTGGTAGGAAAAATTGTCCACCGCATGATGCGCGTCAAAAATATAGCCCCATTGTTCCGGAGAATCCAGCGTCGCATGCACCAGCGTCATATTGCAGTTGGGCACACTGGTACGATACGGCGCACGCACCAGCCAGGCGCGTTCAGCCGGAGACAACTGCTCCCGGGTCCACAGAATCGCCTGTCGCGCATTCTGATTGAATCCCTCGATCGCAAGATCGTCGGATGCGGTGTATTCATCGTGATTGCCGCGTACCATCGCCACCCAGTCCAGATCCCGGACCGCCTTCAGGCAGCGCTCCGGATCCGCATTGTAACCGACGATGTCACCCAGCGAAACAAAGTGGGTGACGTCCAGTTCCCGGCACTTTTCCAGCACCACGGACAGAGCTTCAAAATTCGAGTGAATATCACTTAAAATCGCATATTTCGCCATTTTGCATTCCGTAAATTCCGCTTGCTCCGGCACATTTTCTCCAGCGACCGCCTGCTGTCGCGGGCCCCGCTGAGAAAAACCGTCGCTGCCGTCCCGTGTCTCCGTTTCCCTTTCCGGAAATGCGCATACGGAACGGCCCCCCGGTGCCGTTTCGCACCGGCGACCGCTCCGCAATCATCGCTTCCGCTGAAACACCGTCTCCCGTCCCGCGGGAAACAGCGGCACGACGACTCTGTAAGCCGGATTTTGTTCCTGCTGTCCGCAGCAGGCGGCAATCATCTGTCTATGTGACCAGAACCCGGGATTCATAGCGCCGCGAGCAACGGCATCATCCCCTATTTGGTCTTGCTGCGGGAGGGGTTTACCATGCGGCGCGGCTCTCGCCGACGCCCGGTGGGCTCTTACCCCACCCTTTCACCCTTACCCTCCGGAAAATCCGGCGGGCGGTCTGCTCTCTGTTGCACTGGCCTTCCCGCGGCGTATTGTCCGCGGTATCCTTCCTTGTCGAAAGGACTCCCTGCTCTATGCAGTCCGGACTTTCCTCTCCGCCGCCGAAACGACGAAGCGACTGCCCGAGCCGTCGTACCGGAATAATATAAGCGATTTATGCGATTATGCAAGGTGGACGACGGCTTTTTTACGGAAAAACGCGCTCATCGCACCGGCAGCGCGCTGCACCGGAACAACACCAGCGGCTCCGTTTTCATCGCCTGATCCCATTCCGCCCGTTGCGAGGCGGGCAGGTCGGCGCTCATCCGTTCCGCCGCCCGGCGCACATCGGCATCCGCGCGTTCCGGCCGGCTCCGCTCGGGATGGATGGAACCGGCCAGCAGCAGCGCCAGCAGCGCCAGCACGCTCCCCAGCAGAACCCGTTGTCCCCGATTCATGTTTCTCATATCACCGATCCTCCCTTTCCGGTGTCAAATCGGCCGTCATTTCCGCTTCCCCTTTCCGGAGAAGGTGGGATTGAATGGTCGCCATCTCCTTCCGATAACGTTCGGTATTCCAGATTTCCACGCCGATCTCCGCGCCGATGACGCAGACCTCCGTCTCCGGCTCCAGCCCCGCGTACTCGCGAAACGCCGGAGAAATGGTCACTCGTCCCTGCGGAGAAATGCGTTCCACCGCCGTCAGCGCCCCGAACCGGCGCATGCTGCGCCGCGCCACCAGGCTGGCTGCTGCCCGTTCCACTTCCGCCAGTTCCCGGCGCCGCATCTCGGCATAAACGGATTCCGGATACAACGCCACCGCGCCTTCCGGCAGACAATGCACGACCACCTCACCATCACAGGCGGCGGCGAAATCCTCCAGCCAATGCCGACTGAGCTTGACTCTCCCGCTGCCGTCCATCAGGCAACGTTCCTGTCCGCAGAAAGCCAACATGAAAAACGGGAGCCTTTCTCTGGTTTTATTCCATTTTATTCCAAAATAATCCATTTTTTTCCATTTACAACCTTTTTCATCGCCTTTTCGGTGTTTTTTTTCAGCGGTTCCGCTTTTCCGACAAAACCAGGTTGGCGAAACAGATCGAACGCGGGTATATTGAAAGGGGAAAACCGACTTGTGGCGAAATCACGGAATAGGAGAAAATGCGCAATCTTGCCTGCCTGTTGTTGCTGTTGACGCTGCTGGGAGTCCCGGCTCCGGTCCGGTCCAATGCTCCGGACGCACCGGACGCTCCGCCCGGCGCGGAGGCGGTGGAAAACTGGGACCTGATCCTCTCCCGCTGGAATTCCCAGCTGACCCGGACTTTGCAGCTGCTGGAAAAATATCAGATCGAATTCGGCCGCAGCACGGATCACTTTGAGCAGTTCCAGGCGGAAACCCGCACCCGCATGGAGGAATTGCGGTTCCTGCTGAATTTCTGCATGCCGCAGGACGTCTTTGAAATGACGTTGCGCTGCCAGCAGATTCACGACCTTTACACCGCCTACCGGGCGCGTCATCAGCGGATCGTCCAATTCCATGACGGCATGGTCCGATTGGGGGACCATCTCAAACTGCTGAAAACGGAACTGGCGCGGATAGAACAGCGCCGGGAACACTTCGCCAATCCGGAACTGTTGACGGACTGCGCGCAGAAATATGCCGAACTGGAAGAAAACGTCGGACAGATTTCCGCAATGCTTCAGGCGCACGCCGACCCGACCCTGCTGCAACAGCTGCAGACACTGTACAAGGAAAGCGATCAAATCCGCGGTGAAACCATTGATCAGGTGTTTTTTTCCCGGCAAACCGGGTACTTTGCCCTGCTGCCGCTGACGCGGGTCATTTTGCAATACTGGTACTGGACGCTGCTGGACACGACACAGGCGGTTCTGCGGTACGCCTGTTTTCCGGTCATCAGAAACTTTCTGCTGGTCTTCCTGCCGCTGCTGCTCGCAGCGCTGATCACCGGGCCGCGCTATCTGTATCCGTGGATGCTGCGCCAGGTGCGCTTCCCGGACAAATACTCCAAATCCAAGATGTTCGTCGTCTCCTGGATGCTGCTCTGTCTGGCGCTGGCGTTCGACGCGGGGCGTTTTCTGCAGCCGGAAAATCTGCAGTCCTTCATGTATCAGATCAGCCAGTTCTTCTGCGCCGGCGCGCTGCTGATGCTGTCGCTGGGGTTCCGCATGGAACGGTCTCAGATGCGGCGGTGTATCCTCCTCTACACGCCGCTGATGCTGCAGAGCGCCGCGGCGCTGCTGCTGTACGGACTGCTGACGCCGTATCAGCCGCTGCTGCTGCTGGCGGTGCCGATCAACGTGCTGGTCATTCTCGCGCTGCTGCTGCTGCTGCGCCGCGGCGGCTATCCGAAATTCGATGTGACACTGATCATCATCGCCCTGGGGGTCACGGTGCTGGAAACGATCCTGGCCATACAGGGCCTGCTGTACATCGGGTTCACGATGATGCTCATCGGCTATGTGCTGCTGGCTCAGTTTCAGGCGGCGGTCGCCGCTTCGGAAATCATCTACCGCACGGTAAAAAGCCGGCCGGAACACGGTATTCTCAATCTGATGCTGGTGCGTCTGGGCATTCCGTTGATCTGGCTGGGAGTCCTGCGGACGATGGTGGGCAACGTGGCGGTCACCTACCATCTGGAAAGTTTCCTGGACTACTGGACGCAGAACGACATCCGGGTGCGCGATCTCTTCAGTTTCACGCTGGGCGATCTGTACACGGTGGTGATTGCGCTGTTCGTGCTGGCGTTCCTGATTTCGCTGAGCAAGCTGCTGATCCGCAAATTCAATCCGGAATCCGCCGAATTCGGCACGGTGCCGTCATTCGTCACGCTGGGAACCTACATCGCCTGGGGCGGTTATGTCCTGTTCGTGCTGCTGATCCTGAATGTGCAGTATGCCAGCATTCTGGTGATCCTCGGCGGCTTGAGCATGGGGATGGGCTTCGCGCTCAAGGAGGTACTGGAAAACTTCATCAGCGGCATCATCCTGCTGGTCGGTCAGCAGGTGCGTCCGGGCGACGAAATCGAATTCGACGGCACTTACGCCAAGGTGCACAAGGTCAGTTTCCGCGCCACCGTCATCGAAACCTTCGACGGCTCGGTGATCACGCTGCCCAACACCCAGGTTCTTTCCAAGGACTTCCGCAACTGGACCCGGCGCGACCGGCGCATGCGCCGCGATCTGGTCATCGGCGTCGATTACACTTCCGATCCCCGGCTGGTCCGGAAACTGCTGCTGCAGGCCGCGGCGGAAATCTCCTCGATTCACCGTTATCCGGCGCCGGAGGTGTTCTGTTCGGATTTCGCGGACAGTTCCGTGAACTTCACGCTGCGGGTCTGGATGGAGGCGGGGGAAAGCGTCCGGACCTGCTCCAACCTGCGGGAAAGGATCTTCACCCTGTTCCGGGAAAACGGGGTCGTCATTCCGTTTCCGCAGCTGGATGTCCACTTCGATACGCCGCCGGTGCCGCGTCCGGAAAACGGAGACGGCACCCCATGACCAGCGCGCCGCCAGCGCCCGTTCGCGGGCGCCTGCGGCGCGCAGTTTTCCCGACAGGATTCGCGTCAGAGTGCGGAATCCCAGTATTTGTGAACGACTTCCTGACCGTTGGCCCGGATGGCCGCCTCCACTTCCGCCACGCTGCGGGAATCGTTCAGCGTGAACTGCCCGACGTCCTTGTCCGCCAGCGCGGCATAACCGCCCGGCGTCACCCGGGATCCGGCGCTCATGTTGTCGGCGCAGCAGATCATCATGCGGTCGCGGAATTCCGGCGCTTCCCGGGTGGAGATGGTGATTCCGGATTCGGGAAAGACGATTCGGAAGGCCAGCATCATCTGTTCCAGATCCGCGTCATCGACCGGATGCGCGGGCTGGAACCCGTCGCTGACCGGCGTAATACGCGGAAAAGCAAACTGCAATTTGCTCTGCCAGCACTCTTTCTGCAGATACAGCGCGTGAGCGCCGAGACTGGCCGCCTCCATACGCCATTCATCCAGTCCGAGCAGAAAGGCCATCCCGAGCGTGCGCATGCCCGCGCGCCCGGCCCGGAGCTGGCTCCAGACCCGGAAATCATAATCACGTTTGGGCCCGCTGGGATGCAGTTCCCTGTACAGCTCCTGGTTGTAGGTCTCCTGAAACAGGGTCAACCCCTTGTACCCCGCTTCGAAAAGACGGCGGTAACCGGCCTCCTCCTGCGGCGCGACTTCCAGCGAGAGGTAGGAAAAACGGTTCCGCAGCAGTTCTCCGACCGCGCAGAGATAATCCAGCCCCGCCCGCTTCGGGTCCTCGCCGGCGACGATCAGCAGCGAATCCAGCCCCAGCGCCAGTATGGCGTCGGCTTCGCGGCTGATTTCCTCCAGCGTCAGGATCTTGCGTTCAAAGTGATGACGGGTGTTGAAATCGCAGTATTTGCACCCGTTGATGCAGCTGTTGGAAATATACAGCGGCGCATAGGTGGTGACGGTCTTACCGAAATAACGGCGGCGCGCCCGCCGGGCGCATTCCCGCATTTCCGGCAGAATTTCCGCCGCCGCCGGAGACAACAGCGTCAGCAGATCGAAGTAATCGCAGCGCGGCTTCCGCAGCACCGTCGCCGCCTGTTCCGCCGTGGCGGCGGCATACCAGTCACGAATCTGAGATTCGGTCAATTTCAATTTGGGAAACATGATTTCACCATGTGTGCCGGTTTATTTGAAAATATCGAAGGTGTGCATCGGGCTGGTGGCACTCGCACCGCTGCGGGCGGCCGGCGGCCCGGCCTCCACGCCGAGCTCCGCCGCGCGGACGGCGAGCCGGAAGGCTTCGGCCATGCGGACGGGATCGTCGGCGGCGGCGACGGCGGTATTGATCAGCACGGCGTCCGCTCCCATTTCGATGGCTTCGGCGGCGTGGGACGGCAACCCGATGCCCGCGTCCACGACCACCGGCACATGGGATTGTTCGATGATGATCTCCAGCATCGCCCGGGTACGGATGCCCTGATTGGAACCGATCGGCGCGCCGAGAGGCATGACCACATGAGCGCCGCATTCCTCCAGCCGACGGGCCAGTACCGGGTCGGCGTTGATGTAGGGCAGCACCACCATATCCATGGCGAGGATCGCCTCCGCGGCCTTGAGGGTTTCGACCGGGTCCGGCAGCAGGTAATGGGCGTCTGGGTGGACTTCCAGCTTGATCCAGCGGTATCCGGCGGCCTTGCCGAGGCGGGCGATCCGGACGGCTTCCTCCGCGTTGCGGGCGCCCGAGGTGTTGAGCATGACCTCCACCTTGCTCCGGTCGATGGCGCTGAGGATGTCGTCCCCGGGATCGGCGAGATCCACCCGGGTCAGCGCGGTGGTAACCAGTTCTGTGCCGGACGCGGCCAGCGCGGCGGCGAACTGTTGTTTGGAGGCAAATTTCCCGGTTCCGAGAAACAGACGACTGTGGAATTTTCTTCCGGCAATAACAAGTTCTTTCATAATATGGCAAATCTCCTGAAATGATCCCTTGAAGTCTCACATGGCGGTTCCACGGTTCCTTACGGCTCCCCCCCCAGCAGCACGGCCATGACGGTGTTGGCCTGCATGGCCGCCGCCAGCCCCACCCGGGGCGAAGTCGGATGCCGCGCACCGGACTCGCCCTCTACGGCGGCTTCTCCGTCACCGACCAGATAGAGACGCCGCCCCGCCTGTTGCAGACGGATGGCTCCGGAACGTCCCCATCCGGCAATGCCGCTGGCGGCGACAACGGTTTTCCCGGCACGCAGCATGAGGTCGATCAGCAATCGCTTGGCGTCCGCGTCGTCGAACGCCTCCACCACCGGGTCGCAATGCGCGAAAATCCGTTCTGCGTTGCCGGTGTCCACCCGGCAGCAGTGCAGCTCCAGCTCCAGATCCGGCGCAATGCGCAGCAGATTCTCCCGCAGCGCCTCCACCTTCGGCCGGCCGATCTGGTCCGTGAAAAAGAACTGGCGGTTGAGATTCCCGGCGGAAACCGCGTCAAAATCCGCAATCACCAGGCGGCGAACCCCGGAACGAACCAGGTGCATCGCACAATTGGATCCGAGTCCCCCCGCTCCGGCAATGCCGACCCGCACCGTACTCAGCCGAGCCCGTTCCGACGCCGTCAGGCTGGAATCAATGCTCATCATCAGCCTCCGGCAACGATCCGGAAGACATTGAGCCGGTCATCGGAATGCAGCATCGGCGACGCTTCACCGGCGTTCCACTCCACAATCTCGCCGTTCCACTCCACAATCACCTGCGCGGGATCCAGCCCCTGCGCCTGTAGAAAATCGGAGAGTGCGGTGTGCACGCCGATTTCCATCGGCTTTCCGTTGAACAGGATCTGCGGCATGTTCTTTTCCTCGGGATTCTTCATTCCATTAATGTAGCCCCGCAATCGCGGATTTGCAATCCCTCTCCCCGAAGAAATCCCGCCGTCGGGCCGCGCCGTCAGCCGCAGGCGGGATAGCGGAGCGCGACAAACTCCTCGCACATGGCCCGCACGGCCTCCGGACGATGGCCCGCCCCCACGGGATCGCCGTAATACCCGGCGATGAAACCGCCGTGCGGTGTGGCGAGCCGGGCGAAGAGCTCCCGGGCGTAGGCGCGAATCTCCGCCGTGCCGTGCTGCATGACGGTCTGAATATCGACCGGACACCAGAAGGTGATTCGGCCGCGGAAGCGTTCGCTCAGCAGCGCCAGCCCCATGTTCTGCTGCTGATCCATTTGAATCACGTCGAGCCCGCAATCGATCAGATCATCCAGAATGTCCACGATGTAACCACAGCTGTGAAGAAAGGTCTGCATGCCGGCTGCGTGAGCGGCTTCATATACCCGGCGGTAGGCCGGTTTCCAGAATTCCCGCCATTTCTCCGGATCGATCATCAGCCGGTCCTGTAACCCCCAGTCGTCGCAGAACATGTAGCCGTCAACCCCCAGTCCGGCATAGTGCGCAATGGATTTCAAATTCATATCGATCAGCAGATCAATCAACCGGTGCAGGTTCTCCGGCTCCAGGTAAATGTCGGTCCAGGTGTTTTCCAGACCGCGGATGAAATGAATCCGTTCGTACAATGCAACCCCGTATCCGATGACGTACTGATCGGAATGCCGCAACTCCTCCTTCCGCGCCTCCAGCGCCGTCCAGCGGTGCGGCGCATCCGGGTCGGGAATGACCATTCGATCCCAGTCGGACCACTCCTTCAGCGGAAAATCCTTGACCTCGCCCATGCGGGAAACGCCGATGTTTTCCCAGACCGCGCCCCACTCGTCGCGCTCCCGGGTGAATCCGCTCGGGCGACGGTCCACCGAAGGATCGGCATTGCAGCCGAGAATGTCGCAGCCGTATTCCGGCGGCGTGCTGCGCGCGACCCGTTCGGGATCTTCGAACCGGATGGTTCGCCGCACGATTTCTCTTGAATTCATCGCAAGTCCTCCTGATTCCTGGTCCAAACCGATTTCCTTCCCGGTCTTTTTTTCAACCTGCGCCGCATTCGGCGCCGGGGATTCCGGCTATTTCCACGCCTCGGAAAACTCCCGGTCGCGGAAGGCGTCCGCAATGCCGCCGATCTGCGACAGCCGCAGCACTTCGTCGCGCTCCATCCCCAGCTGTTCGGCGATCTTCGCATCGCTCCAGTTCCGGCGTTTCAATTCCAATACGATCCGGCTCATCTCGTCCACCCGGTGTTTGCCGCGCGCCCGATTGTGGCGGATCGTCGAAGCCATCCGGTCGGCGCGCCGGGCACGGTCGCGGTTCACCACCACGCAGGGCAGATGGGTAAATCCCCGCCGCCGCCCGACCAGAAAACGGTGAAAGCCGTCCACCACCTCGAATTTGCCGTCCTGCCGCCTCCAGACCACGATCGGCTGCGTATAGCCATCCTCCTCGATCGACAGCTCCAGCAGCTTCAACTCCGGCGGGGCGACCACATTCGGGTTGTAATCGTTGGCCTCCAGCAACTCCGCGGGCAGCCAGTAAATCCGCGAGACCGGATGCCGCTGCGCCCATTCCGGCGGGACTTCGTATCGGCTCAAATCAGCTTCCATTGCTCTCTCCTGCGCGCCATGAGTTCACAGTATTTCCGGTAATGCTCCGTCCGGGTCGGGGCGAAACACAGGGTCCGGCACCAGTAGTCGTTCTTCAACAGACAGCGGCAGATCCGCCGCCAGCTCGGGACATCCCGGGTCTGCTGATCCCCCGGCTGTTCGTCCGGCACCTTCTCCAGCCCGCCGGTGGTCAGCCACCAGTGCAGATACACCGCGATCTTGTTCCGGTAATGCGTGGCCGTCGCCTCCGGCATGGAGGCCAGCAGCATCCGCGCGAATTCCTCCCAGGTGCGATGTTCCGGTTTGGCGATCCGGCGGTTGCCCAGTACCACTCCGTGCTCCCGGGCATACCGGGAACCGAAATTCGCGCCGTTGACCCGGGCCACCAGCCGCCCCCAGGTCTCCGGCTCGATCACCTGATAGAGATCCAGAGACCGGCGCTGCTCGTTGCCGAACGGTTCGCAGATACGCATCATCCGCAGCGGCACTCCCGCCTGAAACAGCCGGTCGTACAAGCGATTGTACTCCATGCCGTAGCGACCGCAGTAGGTCCAGATGTCCTCGGTCCGCCAGTCGTACAGCGGATATGCGTTGCACAGCACCCGGCTGCAGCGCGTCGTCCAGCGCCGGTAACGGTAGGTCCGCTTGAAATTGCTCCCCGCCACGCTCACCCAGCGGTTGAGCGACTCCTCCGCCCGGATGCCGACGAAACAGGCCGTGGGCACGTTCCCGGCATACCACTGTCCGAAGGCGGGTACGAACTCCTCGAACGTCATGTTCTCCCGGTAAAACGGGAAAAAACTCCCGTCTCCGATCGCCTGCTCCGGCTTCTCCCGGATCCACTCCTTGCCCGGCTCCCAGGCGATCCATTCCGGCTCGAACACACTGACGGAATTGACCGTCTTCAAGGGAATGCAGCACCAGAAAAGGTCAATCACATCGGCGTATTTCGCCACCATCTCCTCGACATGCCGGATGGTGTACTGGTACTGGCACTCCCAGTCGATGAACAGCAGCCCGAACCGCCGGTTGCGTCGACGCGCCTCCGCGGCGCAGAGATGGAACAATACCGAGCTGTCCTTCCCGCCGGAAAACGCCAGATACAGCCGGGAGAAATTGGCGAAAATCCAATCAATCCGGGCCCGCGCCGCCGTCAGTACATCGTATCCGAGCAGGACTTTCCGCCGCCGCTCCTTCTCCGGTTCCGCCCGCATCTCCATGTTCTCCTGTTGCCGAAGCCGTCGGTCCTGTCCGCCGTCCGACGGAAATTTCTCATGCGCGGTACTCGTTCTCCGCCATCTCCTCCCGGCTCAGAAACGGGCTCATATCCTCCAGCGAAGGAGATACGATCCGCCCGTCCGGCAGCCGTCGGGAAGACAGTTTCGGCGAAAACACATATCCCGGCGTCAGGCACACTTCGCAGAAAGCCCGCCCTTCCTGCGCCAGCACCTCCTGGATCACCGCCGGCGCTTCTCCCGGATCGGCAATCCGGTAATACGGCCAGTCCATCGCCCTCGCCACCGCCTCCCAGCGCGGAAACGACACCCCCGACGCCGCGTCGCAGCCGGTATGCCGCCCCGCGAAAAAGGAGTCGTGCGTCTGCCGGATGGAAGCATATTCGCCGTTGTTGAACAAAAACAGCTTGACCGGCAGGTCGTTCGACGCCACCGTCCACAATTCCTGCACGTTCATCATCAAACTGCCGTCCCCTTCCAGACAGATCAGCGGCCGACGTTCCTCCTCCGCCGCCAGCACCGCTCCCAGCGCCGCCGGCAATCCGAACCCCATCGAGGCGCAACCGGAATTGATGAAAAACCGCTGATTTTCCTTGATCGTCCCCGCCTGAAACAGCGAAATCATCGGCGTGGCATTGGCACAGCTGATCACCGTCCCCGGCGCCAGTATATCCGTCAACTGACGGATGAACACATACGGCTGAACGCCGTTTTCCACGTCCCGATATTCCGGCAGAACCGGATCATAGCGTTTCCGGCGCTCCTGGTTCCAGCGCAGCCAGCGCGTCCGGTCCGGCAGCGTCGCCTGCTCCATCCGCGCCGCCAGACGCGGCAGAAATTCGGCCAGATCCCCATGTACCGGAAGTCCCGGGCGGACCGTCGGCTTCCTCAATTCGGCCGCGTCGATGTCGATGACGATCACCGTCCGGGCACGCCGGGCGAAACTTTCCCAGCTGTACCCCACCTGCCGCACATTGTTGCGGGTGCCGAGGCACAGCAGCACGTCGGCGTTCTGAACAGCGATGTTCCCCGCCCGCGTGCCGAACGAACCCGCCCTTCCGATCATCCACGGACTCGCCGTCGGCAGCAGGTCGAAGCCGCCGATGGTCCCCACCACCGGCGCTTCCAGACGCCGCACCAGCTCCCGGAATGCCGTTTCCACCCCCGCCAGCCGGATCCCGTGTCCGGCCAGAATCACCGGGCGCTCGGCAGTTTCCAGCGCGGCGGCCACCGCCTCCAGCGTCGATTCCGGCACCGGCGGCACGCCGGGCGGCGGGGTATAGGAATCCAGGGTCGCCGGATCGATTTCGGCCGACTGCACATTCAGCGGGATATCCAGCCAGACCGGGCCGCGCCGCCCGGACAGAGCGGTATGAATCGCCTTTTCCAATTCATATCGGATGGCGGCGGGATCGGTGATCATGGCCGCGTACTTCGTCACCGGACGCACCATGTCGACGATGTTGATTTCCTGATCCCCCAGCTGTCGCAAACCGATTTCGGGACAGCTCGCCGCCGTCGTTTCAAATTTGACCTGCCCCGACAAATAAAGCGTCGGGATCGAATCCAGCCATTGCCCGATCACGCCGGTCAGCGTATTGGTCCCCCCCGGCCCGGTGGTCACGCACACCACCGAAAGACGATTGGTCACCCGGGACTCCCCTTCCGCGGCAATGGCCGCCGCCTGTTCATGGTGAGGACACAGATAACGGATCCGCCGTTCTTTCCCGAGACCGTCATTGAGAAACATGGCACCGCCGCCGGATACCATGTAGACATGTCGCACGCCGTAATCCGCCAGAAAGCGGAACACATAATCCCCCACGCGCATTTTTTCACCCATACCCCGTCTCGCTCCCGTCCGGCCGGAGGCCGTGTTTTCAGAAAAATCCATGGGGAAAAGTATAGCAGTCCCCCCCCCGTTTGTCAAGCTCGTCCGGAGCCGTGCTGCCGATCGCACCGCTTCCGCCGGAACGGCGTGTTCACCGTTTCAACCGGGTCACGGCGTAAAGCGCCGGTCCCATCAGCACCAGCACCAGTACGAAATAAAGCCGATACCCGCTGAAGGCATCCGCTTCCGCCCCCACCCAGCTTCCCGCCAGCCGAACCAGTCCCCCCGCCAGCAGCATGCCGGCGACGCCCGCGCCCGCACCGGTCACCACAGCCAGAAACAGCGAGGCTGCCACCCGGTTCTCCTGCGGCACCGTCTGCAGAAAATAATGCGTCATGGAATTCCCGATGCTGACCCCCGCGCCTCCCGCCAGAAAGAACGGCAGCGCCCAGTACCATGCCGACACCCCCGCGGGACAACAGACCCACAGCACTGCGGCGCTCAGCAACGTGCAGTACGCGGCAATCACCACCCGGCGCGGCCCGACGCGCGCGGCGATTTTTCCGGCACATTGCGACATGATGATCGCCGAGCCGAACTGCACCAGCGAAAACATCAGCGCCCGGGTGTCGCTGACGCCGCATCCCCGCTTCAAGGTAAGCATGGACATCGGCGTAATCATGATAATGGCGAGATTGATGACGAACGACGCCAGCAACTGGCAACGGAACCGGGGATTACGGAAAACCACGCGCAACTCGCTCAGAATCGGGCGCCGCGCCGAACGCCGGATATTCTCCGTCTCATCGATTCTCCGGATGAAACGGGAAGAGGTCACCCCGAGCGCCGAACCGAGAATGATGATGCCGGTCAGCATCCACAGGCTCTGCGACAGCCGTACCAGAAAACTGATCATCACCAGCGACAGCAGCGCCGAAAAATAAAACGCCCCGGTGGAAAATCCGATGAACTTCGCCCGGTTCTCCCCGGTGGAAATCTCCCCCAGCAACGGCTGGCTCATCACCACTCCCGCCGCGCGAAACCCGTAAAACAAAAACGCTCCCAGCAGCAGAATCCCCATCGCCGTCCGCTGAAAACCGAAATACACCAGCAGCGACGTGGACGCCACCAGCAGCGCCGCCATGTTCCGCAGCACCCAGAACGTCGCCTGACTCTGCGCCGCCCCGACGCGCGCGGTAACGATCTTCCCCAGCGGCAGCAGCAGAAATCCGAAATACATCATCGCCCCCAGCGCCGCCACCAGCGCGTCCGGGCAGTTGATCCGGACCGCGAACAGAATGATCACCGTTTCTCCGAGGCACATGTAGGAGAAACCGTTGATGAAATTGAACTTGTTGTAGTTGCTGCGGGAAGCGGCCTGCCGCTCCGGCGATAAGGGTCCGGCTAAAATCATTTCAGAAAAAACCAGTCGCGTGAAACCGTTTTCAAAAGTCCTCCCGTCATCCGGACGGAAACACCGGAAGCGTGCAATATATTATGATTAATATACCACCGCCCGCGGCGCGGTGCAACCGCATCGCCGTGCCGTCCCCGATTGCCGTTCCCGAAAAAACCGTTTTTTTTCGGAACAGATATTGACATTTGACGCGATTTTCATTATAATTAGTTTGAGTTCGAAAAAATAGAACACTTTGGAGCACATGGACATGTCCGGCAACCTGTATCAGCCCATGGTGGAATATCTGGAGGCCATGATCGCCAGCGGCAAAAGCGCTCCCGGCGCCCAAATTCCGACGCTGCGGTCATTGTGCGCGCAATTCGACATCTCCACCGGCACCGCGGTCCGAGGCATCCGCCATCTGGCGGAAAAAGGGCTGCTGGAAGTCCGCCATGGTGCGGGAACCTTCGTCTGCGACCGGGAAAATCGGCGTGCCCACCAGCCGCAGGAATACCGGATCGCGCTGTTCATCGTCAGCAACGATCCGGCGCGGCATTACTGTGCCCACTCGCTGCGGGGCGTTCAGGACGCGGCATCCCGGAGGAACTGTCTGCTGCAGACCCGGTTCATCTTTCACGAAGATTTGACGGAACGCCATCTGCAGACTGCGGCTCAGGAATCCGATGCGATTCTATTTCTGGGCGATTACGACACGTGTTTGCGGAAATTGCCGCGTACCCGCCCCTGCGTGGGGTTGGAAATGCACAATTCGTTCGGACAGCTCAATTCCACCGTCACCCTTGATCCGGTCAACGCGGCGGAAACCGCGGCGGCGTTCTTCGAACGGCGCGGCTGCCGCAAAGTAGTGGTTTTCACCCATCCCGGCCCGGTTCATCAGATGCGCAGCATGATGTTCACCGAGCAGTGGAAGAAATCGGGAGAGGCGATTGTGCAATGCCTCGACGCCTACGATCTGACTCCGCATATGCAGCTGGAGCTGCGTGATCCCGATCTCGGATATCTTTTCGTCAGCGGGCAG
>CASFXO010000095.1 GCA_949298665.1 uncultured Lentisphaeria bacterium | reverse complement strand
CGCTATGCTCCACCATTTTTTTTCCGGACGACTTCATGCCGATCTGATTCCGGTCATTTTTTGTCAAAATACAGCCAAAGGGCCATGCGGCACTCAAACCTTTTCCTTCACGTCGGCCTCGTTTCCGAAAGGCACATACTTTTCCACTCCCGGCACCGCCCCCTTATCATCGGCGATGCCGGGCAATGCAAGGCAGCCCCGGGCCGGTTCATTCCCATTGCCATGCGGTAAAAATAACACCGTTCCTCCCGGTTGTCAATGCCGTCGAAAAAGGCGAACTTGTCCGGAAACCATTTGCAATCATCCGCCCGAGACAGTATGTTATGACGTTTTTTTCAGCAACCTGAAACGGGAGACAGATATTCATGAATTGGCATCCTGACTATGCGATTGTACTGGCGGCCGGCAAAGGCACCCGAATGGGGACGGATTCCTGCCCGAAAGTCTGCTTTGAAGTGAACGGTGTGCCCGCCATCAACCGGGCACTCGCCGTTTACCGCGCCTGCGGCATTCCCCAGAACGTCGTGGTGGTCGGCAGCCTGGCGGGTCAGGTACTGGAAACCGTCGGACGTGCGTTTCCTCATTGCGCCTTTGTCTACCAGCCGGAGCAGCTCGGCACCGCGCACGCCCTGCGATGCGCTCTGGAAGGACTTTCCACCATGGATGAACAGGCAGTTCTGCTGCTGGTGGCCGGAGATCGGATCATCGACCAGAGCGTCCTGGAACAGTTGTTCGACCTGTTCCACACCGGCGGTGCCGACCTGGCCTTGCTCTCCTTGAAATGTGGCCCGGATTCCGGACAGGGGCGGATTGTCTGCGACCGGAAAGGCGATCCGCTGGCGGTGGTGGAAATGGCGGATATCCGCCAGCGTCAGGTCTACCGGATGTTCCGGGGGCTGTCTCCGGGAGAATATCAACGGAGGGAACTCCGGGAACGGCTTTGCGAGGTGTTTTTCGGCAGGGACGCCACCGTCAAGGAAAGCAAGGCGGAGAAAGCTTTTGGCGCGTTATGGACGGAACTGCAGCAGGAGGGACCGATTTCCTCCGGACACCTGAAGAAACTATGCCCGGAAGAAAAGACGAACTTTATTTTTCCGGAACTCTCCCCGCTTGCTCCGGAAGATGTTCGCGGCATCACCGCCGGAAATACCTCGGTCTATGTGGTGAAACACCGTATGCTTCAGTCGGCGTTGCGGAATCTGAAACGCGAAAATGCTCAGCAGGAGGAATACCTTTCCGATTTGATCGCCCATGTCCGGGAAAGCGGCGGCACGGTCAAAATGCTTTCCGTCAGCGATCCGGCTCAGGTGCTCGGGTTCAACAATCCGGCGGAGCTGCTGCAGGTGGAAAAACTCCTGCGGGGAGACCGGACCCAGGCGCCTCCGCCTCCGGATGAAGCCTTGTTCCGTCCGTTCGGGGAATGGCTGCGGCTGCTGGACACCCCCGAATTCGAACAGACTCTTCAGGAAATTTACGGCAACAATCCGGACATTCAGACGCGGCAGCTCCAGGAATTGCGCCGGGTATTCGCCTGTGCCGCAGCGCAATTCGCACCGGACGAGCGGATCGGCATTGTGCGTTCGCCCGGTCGTCTGAACGTGCTCGGCCGCCATGTCGACCACCAGGGCGGCAACTGCAACCTGATAACCATCGGCTTCGAAACCATCATGCTGGTCCGGCCGCGCTCCGACGATCTGGTGACATTGCGTCATTGCGATGAAGCCCGGTTCAAGCCCTGCAGCTTCCATATCCGGGAACTGGTCGCGGATTTGCCGTGGCAGGACTGGAGCGCAGTGGTGGACAGCCCCAAACTGGCCAAAATGATTCTGGAATACGGCGTCGACTGGTCCAGCTACATCAAGGCGACCATCCTGCGGCTGCAGAAGAAGTTTCCCGCTTCACCGCTGTGGGGGATGGATCTGGTAATCGGCGGCAATCTGCCGATGGCGGCCGGCTTGAGTTCCTCTTCCAGCCTGGTGGTCGGCGCCGCCGAGGCGGCGGTGGAGCTGAACAGACTGAATACTTTTCCCGCCCAGCTGGTGTCGCTCTGCGGCGAAGGGGAGTGGTTTGTCGGCACGCGCGGCGGCAGCGCCGACCACGCGGCGGTGAAAATGGGGCGGGAAGGCAGCGTCGTCAAGGTGCGTTTTTTCGACTTCGCCGTGGAGGAAGTGGTCCCGTTCCCGGAAGATTACGCCATGGTGGTCTGCGACTCCGGCATCAAGGCGCGCAAGTCCTCCAACGCCAAGGATCAGTTCAATCACCGCATCTCCTGCTACCGGATCGGGTTCAAGCTGATTCAGAAATACTGTCCGCAGTATCGCGGGGTCTTGAAGCATCTGCGGGACGTCAATGTGAAAACATTGCAGATCCCGCTCTCCGGCATTTACCGGATTCTGCTGATGCTGCCGGAAAACGCCACGCTGGAAGAACTCCAGCGCATGCTGCCGGAAGAGGACATCCACACGCTCTGCGCCGGACACAACCCGCCGGCGGACGGCAAATATCCGATTCGCGGTGTGGTGCTGTTCGGCTTGAGCGAAGCGGCCAGGAGCGCGGTTTACACCGAGGCGTTGAAGCGCGGCGACATCGATTTCATCGGCAGAATGATGAAGGTCTCCCACGACGGCGACCGGGTCGTCACCTATGATGACAACTGGCACCGGACGCCGTTCCACGCGCCGGTGGACAATGCCTATTTGCTGGAGCGGCTGAGCGATCTGGAGAGCGGCGAGCCCGAACGGGTCATTCGCTCTCAGCTGATCTGGCAGTCCGGTGCGTATGCCTGCAGCCTTCCGGAAATCGATCTTCTGGTGGATGTCGCCACACGCACCCCCGGAGTCGCCGGGGCCCAGCTGGCGGGCGCAGGGCTGGGAGGCTGCATGATGGTACTGGTCCGCAAGGACGCCGTCGCCACGCTGGCGGCACACCTGAAGGAACGGTACTACCGGCCTGCCGGAATCGCGGAAAACATTCTGGTGTGCCGTCCCATCGCCGGGACCGGTTTCATCCGCCCGCATCTTCCCTGAGCTCATTTTCCCGTCGCTCCATGAGGGCGGCATGCTGAATCAAAAAAAATGACGGAAATTTCCGTCATTCGTCCGTCATTTTTTCAATCGGAAGAGCGGGGGGGTATTCAATCGACTTATCCGACTGTTTTACAAGTAGATCGGCGTGATCGTCGGCTTTGCTCCAACAGGGGATCCCGCCGTTTCGTCCGAATGGTTCCGACACTTTCCCAAAGGGAATGACGACATTCCCCCATAAAAAAACTGCCGAAAAAAGAGTTTCCACCTCTTTTCCCGGCAGTTTTTCCGGACAACGGAGATTATTTTCCGTAACGGGCCAGGTCGCCCAGCATGTCCTCGATGCGCAGCAGCTGATTGTATTTGCAGATGCGGTCGGTCCGCGACAACGACCCGGTCTTGATCTGACCGGCATTGGTCGCCACGGCGATGTCGGCAATGGTGGTGTCTTCGGTTTCACCGGACCGGTGGCTGATGACGGCGGTATAACCGGCCTTGTGCGCCATTTCGATCGCGTCGAGGGTTTCGGTCAGCGTACCGATCTGGTTGACCTTGATCAGAATCGAATTGGCCGCGCCCATGGCGATGCCTTTCGCCAGATACTCCACGTTGGTCACGAACAGGTCGTCCCCGACCAGCTGGCAGCGGTCGCCGATCCGCCGGGTCAGCAGCTGCCAACCCTCCCAGTCGTTTTCCGCCATGCCGTCCTCGATCGAATCGATCGGGTAGGCGGCAATCAGTTTTTCGAGGTAATCGGCCTGGGCGGCGGCATCGCGGCGCGCGCCCGCCGCGCCCTCGAACTTGCCGTAATCGTAAATGCCGTCCTGATAAAACTCACTGGAAGCGCAGTCCAGGCCGATCATCACCTCGACGCCCGGTTTGTAACCGGCGGCTTCGATCGCCTTCATGATACTGTCCAGCGCCTCCTCGGTCCCGCCCTTGAAGCAGGGAGCGAATCCGCCCTCGTCGCCGACGGCGGTGGAGAACCCGTTGTTCTTCAACAATTTTTTCAGACTGTGAAAGACTTCCGCCCCCATGCGCAGCCCTTCGCTGAAACGGTCGGCGCCGACCGGGCGGATCATGAACTCCTGAAAGGCGATCGGCGCATCCGAATGCGAGCCGCCGTTGATGATGTTCATCATCGGCACCGGCAACACCTTGCCGTTGACGCCGCCGATATACCGGAACAGCGGCATTTCCAGCTCCGCCGCCGCGGCGTGGGCGCAGGCCAGGGAAACTCCGAGAATGGCGTTCGCCCCCAGCTTTTCCTTGGTGGCGGTGCCGTCCAGATCCAGCATGGCCTGATCGATGCCGACCTGGTCCAGGACATCCATGCCCTCCAGTTCCGGGAAAATCTTTTCTTTGACGTTCTCCACGGCCTTGAGCACGCCTTTGCCGAGATAGCGTTTCTTGTCGCCGTCGCGCAGCTCCAACGCCTCGTTTTCTCCGGTGGAAGCGCCGGAGGGCACGGCGGCGGTTCCGGTCACGCCGCTTTCCAGCGCCACTTCCACCTCGATGGTCGGATTGCCCCGGGAATCGAGAATTTCACGGGCATGGATATCATAGATTGTGGACATGGCTTTTCCTCCTGTTTGTTTTTCTCCGCTCAAAATGGCGTAATTATCCGCGTCGGCGTTTGAAAAATACACCCGGACCGCTGTTTTTGCAACCTCTCCCGCGGAAAGTCAGCACAGTGCGCTCTGCAGCGCGAACGTCCGATAGGCAAGGTCTTCACTGACATTGAAGCGCAGATCGAAAAGCAGCGTCTCCGCCTCCCGCAGCACCTTTGCCGCCCGTTCCGGTTCCCAGGAAACGTCCGGCGGCAGGTCCATGATCTCCGGATTGGCCAGATTCTCCCGGGCGACGCCGACGGACAGCAAATACAGCTGGGCGAAAAAAGTATGGATCATGGCCAGAAATGCCGCACGACTTTTCATATAAGCGCCCGCGGCGGCGGATTCCTGCTGTTTTTCCAGCCTCTTCGACAATGCCCCGTCCACCGCGGCGGCCGCCTCCAGTTTTTCCCGCCACTCCTCCCGGATTTGCTTTTCCGCATCGTCGCGCAGCCGGCCCGCCAGCGCAATCATGCGCGCCGCGGCCCGTTCCGCAGCCAATATGTCGCCACGCCCCTGAAAATAGAGTTCGCCCAGCACCGCAGCAAGTTCTTCATGCCCGGGGAAATCGAAATCCACCCGGTTTTCCGGCAACGACAATTGCTGACAACGGGAACGCGTCGTCGGCAACAGCGCCGAAACATTGCCGGTGGTCAGAATGATCAATGTTTCCGGCGGCGGCTCCTCCAACGTCTTCAGCAGGGCATTCTGCGCCTCGTCACCCATGCGGTCGGCATCGTGAATGATGCCGACCTTGCAGGCCGCCCCGGAGGTGCCGGTCAGAAAGAACTGATCTTCAAAATAGCGCACCGTATTCGGCTCCGGATTCTGCCGATCCCCCACCTGAATCTGATAGGCCCGGCCGACCGGAAACAGATGGTACAGTTCGGGATAGGAGCCGTTTTCCAGCTGCCGGCAGGCCTGACAGCGGCCGCAGGGGACGCCGCTTTCCGCCGCCGCCGGACAGGCGGCCAGCATGGCCAGCGCCACCGCGAAATCCTCCCGGCTGCGCGGCAGATCGGAACGAACCAGAAACGCGTGCGCCAATCGTCCCGAACGCCGGGCGCGGCTCAGACACTGCCACAATTCCGGCCAGCGCCGGGAAATTTCCTCATATTTCGACATCGTTCAGCATACTCCGTATTGCGGCGGAAACCTCTTCCGGCGTCCGGTCCGCGGCCACCACCCGGACCCGCTCCGGCTCCCGCACGGCAATCGTCAGAAATTCCTGTCGCACCCGGGTGTGAAACGCCAGTTGTTCCGCTTCAAAACGATCAAACCGCCCTGCTGTCTCCTGGCGAGTCCGGGTGCGTTCGAACCCGACTTCCGGCGGTAGATCCAGCAGAATGGTCAGATCGGGCACACAATCCCCCACCGCCGCTTCGCGCAGAGTCTCAATCAGCGTTTTCGACACGCCCCGGCCAGCGCCCTGATAGGCCGCGGTGGAATCATAAAAGCGGTCGCACAACACCACCTCTCCCCGCAGCAACGCGGGACGGATCACTTCATGCACATGCTGACAGCGGGCGGCGGCGATCAGCATCAATTCGGTTTCCGGCTGTAACTTTTCTCCGGAATCCAGGTGTTTGACGATCCCCCGCAGCCGTTCCGCCAGCGGGGTTCCGCCGGGTTCACGGGTGATCAGGCAGGTTTTCCCGGCGGCGGCGAGATGGTCGCGCAACCACCGGATCTGGGTTGTTTTTCCCGCTCCCTCCGGTCCCTCGAAGGTGATGAAAAAACCGGGAAAGCGGCGTTTACAGGCGTTCACGAGAAGTCTCTGTCCCCCATTGTCCGTTACTTTTTTCGACAAAGAACAATAGCGCCATTTGCCGGAAAGTTCAAATGGCTGTATATTCTAATCATGATCTTTCATCAATCATCAGGTTTGAGGAATTTTTTGTTATGGCGAATGAGTTGAACCGTTCCACCTATCTGTCCCGAAACGTC
>CASFXO010000094.1 GCA_949298665.1 uncultured Lentisphaeria bacterium | reverse complement strand
CCAGTATGACGGGGCGCTGATCATGGGAGTGGACAACGTCCTCGGCGGCCGGATCGCCGCTGAACGCCTGATCGAACGGCATTGCCGCCATTTCCTGAACTGTCATCCCGCCGAACAGCTGGATGGCCTGCGTTCCCGCGGCTTCCTGCAGACGCTGGCGGGACAACCAGTCGAATCCGACGAAATCGAAGGCGTCCTGAAACGATTGCGGCGATGGCGGCCGGACGACTTTTCCGAAGCCGCTCCGCTCGGCGTCTTCGCCCATTCGGACAGCGCGGCCCTGCAACTCATGCGCGCGGTCCGGGACACCCGATGGCGCGTGGGCTCAAATCTGCTGATCATCGTCTATGACAATTCGTTTCTGTCAGATCAGCTTCCGGTGACTCTGACAACCATCGGACAACCGTTCCGGCAGCTCGGGGAAACGTTGATGGACCGCGTCGTCGAACTGCTGTACGACCGCCCCGTCCGTTCCGAAATGCTCCATCCCTTCCTGGTCCCCCGGGAAAGCGCCTGACATCCCTCTTCACCAACGAGGAATACTCCGCGTGCATCTGCAACTTCCGGACTGGATCATCATCATCACCGTCATGGCGCTGCTGCTCGGCAGCGGCGCCTGGGCGGGGGGGCTGGTACGCAACGTCGCCGATTTTCTTTCCGCCGGACGCTGCGCCGGACGCTATCTGCTGTGCATCTCACAGGGCATGGCGGGACTGGGAGCGATTACGTTCGTCGCCTATTTTGAAAGTTATTACCAGGCAGGATTTGCGGCACTGTGGTGGAGCTGGATGCTGCTGCCGCTCGGACTGATCATGGCGCTCTCGGGATTCGTCGTCTGCCGTTATCGGGAAACCCGGGCGATGACGCTGGCGCAGTTTTTTGAAATGCGTTACGGGCGCAGGTTCCGGATCTTCGCCGGTGTCGTCATCTGGGTATCTGGCATGCTCAACTATGGGGTGTTTCCGGGGGTGACGGCGCGTTTCCTTCTGTCGTTCTGCGGTTTTCCCGCCTACCTTGAAATCGGCACTCTCCGCGTCTCCAACTATCTGCTGATCATGCTGATTATGCTGGCCATGGCGCTCTTCCTGACGTTGAAGGGGGGACAGATTGCGGTCATGGTGTCGGACTTCTTTCAGGGGGTGCTGGTCATGCTGGTGCTGCTGATCGTCGTGCTGACGCTCTTCCTGAAGTTTCCCTGGCAGGAGGTGGCCGGTATTCTGGAACAGGCGCCGCCGGGCATGTCGCTGGTCAATCCCTT
This sequence comes from uncultured Lentisphaeria bacterium, assembly GCA_949298665.1. Classification (GTDB taxonomy): domain Bacteria; phylum Verrucomicrobiota; class Lentisphaeria; order Victivallales; family Victivallaceae; genus CALXOD01. The sequence goes on along the minus strand of CASFXO010000094.1, from coordinate 11,285 downwards.
TGATCAGGCGGTTGACAAAATCCGGGACTTCAATGTCTTTTTTTTCCTGATGAGCGTCTGGATCAATATCTACACCTACCGGGCCTGGCAATCGGGCCAGGGCTACAGCAGCGCCGCACGCAGTCCCCACGAAGCGCGCATGGCCGGCATTCTGGCGGAATGGCGGGGCCAGACCACGCTGCTCGGATTTCTGATGATCCCGATTTTCTCCTGGGTGCTGATGCATCACCCGAAATATGGAGAGGTGGCGGCCCGGGTAACGGCCAATCTCGCCCGTTACCCCGATCTTCAGACCCGGACCCAGATGCTGGTGCCGGAAGCGCTTTCCCAGATGCTGCCGGTCGGACTGGCGGGATTGTTTGTGGTGGTGATCATTTCGGCGGCGGTATCGACCGACGACACCTGCATCCATTCGTGGGGAAGTATTTTCGTGCAGGATATTCTCATCCCATTGCGGGGCAAAGTTTTCGATACGGCAACACATCTCCGGCTGCTGCGGCTCGCCATCTTCGTCGTGGGGCTTCTGAGTGTGCTCTTCAGCTTGTTTTTCCCACTTCGTGATTTCATTCTGATGTATCTGGCAATCACCGGGGCGGTGTATACCGGCGGCGCCGGAGCGGTCATCATCGGCGGGTTGTACTGGAAGCGGGGGACCGCCGCGGGCGCCTGGACCGCGATGATCGCGGGGGGACTGCTGGCGCTCGCCGGCATCGTCGCGAAAACCTTCTGGAACGATCTGCCGTGGCTTTCCGAACACTGGGGCGAAACCTGTCCGTTCAACGGCATGCAGGTTACTTTTTTCGCCTCGCTCGCGGCGCTGGCGCTGTACGTGGGAATATCGCTCCTGACCTGCAGAAAGCCTTTCGATCTGAACCGGATGCTGCACCGGGAAAACGCTTCCGGCAAGCCCCCCGCCCGCCGCTCCTGGCAGGAACGGCTGGGCATCGGTCCGGAATTCACCCGCGGCGATCAATTCATTTATTTTTTCAAGATCGGCTGGGCGGTTTTCTGGTTCGGCGCCTTTCTGACCGGCACGGTGATCGGGCAATGCTTTCATACCACCAATGCGCAATGGCTGGTCTGGTGGCGCTGGGTCGTGTTTCTGATTCTGGCCGTGGTGCTGGTGACCACGGTCTGGTTTCTGTGGGGAGGAATCCGGGATCTGGTCGCGTTGAATCGGACGCTCCGCACCATGGTCAGAGACGATGCCGACGACGGGCGGGTGCCGCCGCCGTCCGGAGACGATTGATCGAAAAAAAGCGGAACGGTCTTTTCTTTCGTCGGAACGGTGTTATATTTTTGCGGATCATTTCACCGGAACGCACGATATCATGGACCCGTTGACCAGACTGCAGATACTTTCCACCGATTCTCAGTACGATCTGGCCTGCGCCTGCGGTTCCGGCGAGCACGACCACCGCAAACGCGCCCGGGACGGCAGCCGCTGGCTGTATCCCGTGCCGCTGGCGGCGGGCGGACGGGGCATCATGTTCAAAACATTGCTCTCCAACTGCTGCGTCAACGACTGTAAATATTGTCCGCTGCGCGGCGACGCCAATGCCGAACGCTGTTCGCTCACTCCGGAAGAGGCCGTGCGGCTCTTTCTGCGCCATGACGAACGCCAGTGGCTGCTCGGACTGTTTCTCAGCTCCGGCGTCTGCGGCAACCCCGACCGCACCATGGGTCATCTGATCGCCGCCGCCGAAATCCTGCGCCGCAAACATCGTTACCGGGGCTATATCCATTTGAAAATCATTCCCGGCGCCTCCGAAGCCGCCATGGAGGAAGCGCTCCGTTACTCAAGCGCAGTATCGCTCAACATCGAAGTACCCGGCCGCCGGCATTTCCGGCAGCTTTCGGACCGGAAGGATTTCGACCGGGACATCGTCGCACCGCTGCGTTATCTGGCGCGACAGACCGCCCGGGGCGGACCTTACGCCCGGGTACGCTGCACCACCCAGTTCATCGTCGGAGCGTCCGATGAAACCGACCGGGAAATCATCCGCTACATGGACGGCATCTACAACCGGCTGCGCTTCGAGCGGATCTATTTTTCCGCCTACCAGCCCGGTCTGGGAGCCGGAAGCATTCCCGGAGAACGCAGTTTCACCCTGGCTCCGGAAGACCGCCTGACCCGGGAACACCGGCTGTATCAGGTGGACTGGCTGCTGCGGCGTTACCGCTTTGCGCCGGAGGAAATGGAATTCGGAGAAGACGGCAATCTTTCGCTGGCGGCCGACCCCAAACAGATCTGGGCCGTCCGGCACCCGGAATTTTTCCCCGTAAACGCCAACCGGGCCGATGCGGAAGCGCTCCTGCGGGTGCCTGGCCTCGGCCCGGTCGCGGTCGACCGCATCCTGCGGGCACGGCAGATTCACCGTCTCACATCGCTGGACGGGCTGCGCATCGCCGGTGCCTACCGACGCAAAGCCGCCGCCTATCTCACCTACTGATCCTGTTCTTCGCGCAGCAGCGCGAGTTTCAGCGCCACCCGCTCCGGCTCCGTCGATCCCATGAAACCTCCGGGAGATCCATCGGAACGCCCCACCCGGTGGCAGGGATACAGCAGCGGCAGAGGATTGCCGGCGAGCGCACGTCCCACGGCCCGGGCCGCCCCCGGCGCGCCGCAGCGGCGGGCCAGTTCTCCGTAGGAAGTCAGACGTCCGCGCGGTAGTTCCATCAACGCGGCAATCACCCGCCCCGCAAAACCGCCCGGCAGCGGTGCGGCGGGAAAGTCCGCAACCGGCCGTCTGCCGGAACGCACCTCTTCAAGCCGTTGATGCAACTTCGCATACCGTTCCCGGGACGCCGCCGCTTCGGCGGCGCTCACTCCGATCCGGATGCGGGTCACCACGCCGTCCGTCACCTCCAGCGCATAAGGCACCGTCATGCCCGGACTCCGGCGCCGTCCTTCAACGCGGCGATTGCCGCCGCCGCGCCGTCGGCAGCCCGGAAAACGCTGGTACCGGCCACCAGCACCCCGGCGCCCGCCGCCCGGGCGACCGGAGCGGTGGCACGGTCGATTCCGCCGTCCACTTCGATCAGTACCGGCAGCGACCGGGCCGCAATCATATCATGCAATTCCCGGACCTTGGGCATGACGTCCGCCATGAACCGCTGTCCGCCGAACCCGGGTTCGACCGTCATGACCAGCACGAGGTCAATCCGATCCAGCCAGGGCGTCAACGCCGCTGCCGGAGTACCGGGTTTGATGGAGATGCCGACGGAACAGCCGACGGCGCGAATCGCCGTGATCGCCGCCATGGGATCGTCGTCGCTTTCCAGATGAAACGTCAGATGGTCCGCTCCGGCGGCGGCGAACGCCTCCGCGTAACGGGCCGGATGGGCAATCATCAAATGGGTATCGAACAACAGTTCGTGTTTCGGCCGCAATGCCGAAATCACCGGCGGTCCGAAGGAAATGTTCGGCACCATGTGCCCATCCATCACATCCAGATGCAGCCAGTCCGCCCCCGCCGCCGTCACCCGGTTCACCTCCTCGTCCAGCCGACCGAAATCCGCCGCCAGCAGCGACGGCGCCACCAATGCCCGTTCCCGCGGAAAATCAAAAATACTGCGCATCATCCCTTCTCCGATTTCTCCGGCTCCATCCAGTGCCGCCGCATCACTCCACCCGGCGGCCCCAGTCATTTTCCACGCCTCTCCCCATGCAACCGATGCGCCGTCAACCGCACAGGCGCGCCAGCAGCACCGGTACCGCCACTTCGGTACGGAGGATCCGCGGCCCCAGCGTCACCGCCCGCGCGCCGTTCGCACACAGCAGCGCCACCTCGTACTCGGTAAAACCGCCCTCCGGCCCGATACAGAGCATCAGCGGTTCCGCCGACGGCGTGCAAAATTCCGTCGCGCCCGGATGAGCCACCAACGTCCGCCGCCCGGTGCAGAGCGCCGGAAACTCGTCTTCGACAAACGGTTTGAACCGCTTCCGGAATTCCACCACCGGCAGCACCGTATCTCCGGCCTGTTCCAGAGCCGGGAGCAGCTCCTCCCGCAAGGCCTTTTCCCCGATCACCGGACTCGACCAGTAACTGCGGTCCACTTTAAACGCATGAATGAAAATCAGGTGCTTCACCCCCAGCGTGACCGCCGCATGCAGCACCTTGCGAAAAGTTTTCGGCCGCGGCAGCGCCGCCACCAGAATCGCCGGCAACGGCGGCGGCGGCTCCGCCGTCCAGTACAGGCGCAGCCGCATCCGTTCCGCGTCATGATCCACAGAAAGCAGCTCCGCCCTGCCGACCCGGCCCCCCAACATCCCCGCCCGGCAGCAGCCGGAGCGTTCCTCCAGCTTCAGCACCTCCATCACATGCCGGAAGCGCCGGCCGCCGATCTCCGCGATGTCCGGTTCCACCAGATCTTCCGGCGTAATCAGCAGCAGATTCACCGCACCGCGTACACCCATTCTCCGCGCGCGTCGTCGTAACGGCGCCGTACCCGGTCACTGTTCAGCGCGGCCTTGTCCAGCAGTCCGCCGATTTCCACGGCATCGTCGGCCATGCCGACCCGTTCGGCGATTTCCACGGCGGTACCGTCCACCGCGCCCAGTTCACCCAGCTTGCGGAACAATTCCTTCCGCAGCTGCAGCACCGCTCCCGCCGCCCGCTTGTAGGCCTGCACTCCGGGCTGATGGAAGGCGTTGATGTGAATGAATTCCGCATAAATCGCCACGGCGCGTTCATAGAGCGCAATCAGCATTCCCAGCTCCGCCGCGCCGATCCGGTCGATCTGAATCGTGATCACCTGACGCTTTTTGCTGCGCAGCGCCGCGCTGAGCCCCGCCATGAAACCATGCAGGTAATCGCCCATCGCAACGCCGTCCTCCAGCGGAAACACCGTGGCGTCCTGCAGCACTTCGATGAACGTGACGAAGAAGTCGTCCCGCCCGTCGTTCAGCTGCTGAATGAAGGCGTGCGCATCGGTGCCGCCTTTGTTCCCGAAGACGTTCAGTCCCTGATGCACCACCTTGCCGTCCAGATCCAGCTCCTTGCCCAGGCTTTCCATCACCAGCTGCTGCAAATAGCGCGACAGCAGAATCAGTCGGTCGGAATAAGGCACGATCACCATATTGCGATCCCCTTTGCCGCCGCCCGCGATATACCACATCGCCGCCAGCATGGCGGCCGGATTCCGGCGTGAGTCGGCCGTACGGGTCCATTCGTCCATCCGGCAGGCGCCGCCGAGAAATTCCCGGAAGTCAATCCCGGTCAGCGCGGCGGGCAGATGTCCGACAATGCTGGTTTCGCTGGTACGTCCACCGATGGATTCGGCCATTTCGAAGACCCGGAGCCATTTTTCTCCGCGTGCCTTGCGATCGAGTTCGCTGCCGCGCATGGTAATGGCCGCCGCATGGCGGGAGAAGTCGAGATGCCGGGCATGGTACAGGTTTTCCAGCGCGGTCAGGTTGTTTTTCGTCTCCTGCGTACCGCCGGATTTGGAAATGGTCAGATGCAGCGTGCTTTCCAAATCCATGACCGCGATGAGGTCAGTCAGTCCGGCGGAGTCGGTATTGTCCAGAAAATAAATTTTCAGGTACCGGCGGCGGCGGGCGGCCGGAAGTTCATTCCAGTACGGCCCGTTCAGCGCGAACTGCAGCAGCTGCGGCCCGAGCGCGGAGCCGCCGATGCCGTTCACCACCACGGCGTCAAACCGTTTGCCGGTGCTCCCGGTCAGCGCACCGCTGTGCACGTCCTCGACAAAGGCCTCCACCGCGTAAAACAATTCGCTGCGCACATATCCCGCCCGGTCGGTAAAATGCGTCACCTTGCGGTTTTCGTCCGGATTCTTCACCGCACCCGCTTCCAGCTTGCGCATCTCCTCCGCCGCCGCGGCAAACCGTCCGGACAACGCGTCAAGATCCTTCTCCGTGAAGTTCATCCCGGCAAAATCAATGGCAAAACGGTCCGCACCGTCGATCAGCGTATAAGCCCGATTGCGTTCCACCCAGTCCTTCATGATCTCCTGCCTTCCTCCTGTAATGTCTGCTCCAGATACTCCGCCAGCGTCCCGAAATCCGCCGCGGCAAAATCCCACGTTTCCTCCCGGGGATCGCCGAATCCCCAGCGCACCAGCGCCCGGCGCATCCCCGCCCGGCGTCCCGCTTCCAGATCGGTCCAGTGGTCGCCCACCATCCAGCTCTCTTCCGGCACGGCGTCGAACTGCGCCAGCAACCGCAGACAACCGTCCGGAGCCGGTTTCAACTCGCTCCGCCCGTCGTCTCCGACGACCGCCTCCAGCGTCGTCATCAAGTCCAGTTTCCGCAATACGGCTTCCGCGATATCCCGGGGCTTGTTCGTCACCACCCCCAGCCGGAATCCGCACGCCCGCAGCCGCCGCAATCCCTCCGACACGCCGGGATACGCCCGGGACTTCTCCACCGGATGCGCCCGGTAAAAGTCGCGGGTCCGCTGCAGGGCCGCGTCCTGCTCCACCTCAGCATCCGCCGTCGCCCGCCGCACCAGCGTTGCGATGCCGCTGCCGACCAGCCCGGAAACCGTCGTCTCCGGCAGCGGCGGCAGTGCGAACGACTCCCGCATCCGGTTGACCGCAAGCGCAATATCGGGCAGCGAATCCACCAGCGTCCCGTCCAGATCAAACAAAACACAGCGCGCACGCTTCGTCATGACCGCCCCCGCATTCCCCTCACACAAACGGCACCCGGGTAATCCGCGGCAGCCGGGCGAAGGAATCGATGTCCGGTCCGGCAAATTCCCCGCGCCGGAAAAAGTGCCAGCCGCATCCGGCCACCATCGCCGCATTGTCGGTGCAGTGCCGCCGTTCGGCCAGATGCAGCCGGATCCCCTCCGGCGTCTGCCGCCGGAACCGCTCGCGCAGCACAGCATTGCAGGCCACTCCGCCGGAAACCACGATCCCGCGAACCTGAAAATCCCGCGCCGCCAGCAACGTCTTGCGCACCAGCACGTCCACGACCGCCTCCTGATAGCTGGCCACCGTGTCTTTCAACAGCGACTCCGGAAAGGTGCCGCCGTTCCGCTCCGACTCACGCCGGACATGATACAGCAAAGCCGTTTTCACGCCGCTGAAACTGAAATCATACCGGTGCTCCGGCGCCAGCGCCTTCCCCGCTCCCCCGGTCAGCGGCCGCGGAAATTCAAAACGTCCGGCGTCGCCGCCCTCGGCCGTCTTCTGCATCACCGGTCCACCGGGATACCCCAGCCCCAGCAGCTTCGCCGCCTTGTCCAGCGCCTCTCCCGCGGCGTCATCCAGGGTGCAGCCGAGCTGCCGGGCCTCGCCGTTCGCGGCAATCAGCAAGAGTGAGGTGTGCCCCCCGGAAACCACCAGCGCCAGCAGCGGATAGGATTCCGGATTCTCCAGCACGCCGTGTCCGGACTCCAGAAACGCGGCGTAAATATGTGCAATGAAGTGATTGACCGCGATCAACGGCTTCCCGTACCCGAGCGCCAGTCCCTTGGCGAAATTAAGTCCAACCAGCAGCGCCGGAATCAACCCCGGCCCCTGCGTGACCGCCACCGCGTCCACTTCGCGCATGGTCACACCGGCGGTTCGCAATGCCTCGGCCAGCACCGGATTCAGCGCGGTCAGATGTTCCCGCGCCGCCAGCTCCGGCACCACGCCGCCGTGCGCGGCATGTTTGGCGATCTGCGACGCCACGGCACTGGACAACACCTCGTACCCGTCGCGCACCACGGCGGCGGCGGTTTCGTCGCAACTGCTTTCAATTCCAAGAATCAGGCTCATAACACTCCGTTCCGCCTCTTTCCGGCGGCGAACTTCCCGCTCAGACCGGCTCCACCACCGTCAGCACCGTGTCGGTGCGGAGGTCGGCCACCGCTTCACCATAGGCTTTCATATGCGCGGAAGCCAGATGGCGTTTCAGGTGGTCCAGGCTTTCCCAGCACTCCAGTACGGTCACCGCGTTCGGGTCGATCCCGGCCTGTGCCGACAGACCGGTGTCGAAATCCAGGCAGGGCACGTAGCCATGGCACCCTTCCTCGGCCAGCACTGCGGGCACGTTGGCCTTGAAAATCCGCAGGAACTCCTCCATCCGCCCCGGCTTGACGCCGATTCTGGCAATCACGTGAATCATCTTCGCGCCTCCGTTTCTCTCGTCGCTGCTCTCAATATTTTTTATCCGCGTAATCCACCCAGCCGCCGGCCTTCACCAGTTCCAGATCGAAGCTCCCGACCGTGAAGGGATAGACCCGGGACTCCTTCCCGTTGCTGATGGTGAAGGTCATCCGTTCCAGATCGGTTACGCATTCCGCTCCGGTCGCCGCAAATACGGTGAAGATCTCATCGATCGTCTCCGGCGCCAGCGACACGGCCATGCAGCCGCAGTTGAACATGTTCTGCCGGAAAATCCGGGCGAAGTTCTCCGCAATCACCAGATTGATCCCGTTGTACTCCAGCACCCACGGCGCGTGTTCGCGGGACGAGCCGCAGCCGAAATTGGCGCGCGTGACGATCACCGCCTTGCCCGCCACGTCCCGGCGGGGTTCGAATCCGGGCAGCGCCAGATCCTCCAGACAGTACGGCCGGAGCGCCTCCTTGGTCAATTCGGTCAGGTATTTCGCCGGAATGATTTCATCGGTATTGATGTCCGAGCGGTCGAGAAACAGAATCTTGCCATTGAAATTTTTCATGATACGGCACTCTCCGGAATTACTTGTGAAACAGCGGCGAATTGGTGATCACCCCGGCAATGGCGGTCGCCGCCGCGGTCGCCGGACTCATCAGATGCACCATGCCGCCCTTGCCCATGCGCCCGTTGACATTGCGGTTGGTGGTCGAAGCGCAGACCTCGCCCCCGGCCAGAACGCCGTTGCTCATCCCGAGGCATGCGCCGCAGGTCGGATTGGTCACGCAGAAACCGGCGTCCATGAAAATCTTGATCAGCCCTTCTTCCAGCGCCTGCGAATAGATCTTCGGCGTCGCGGGCGACACGATGCCGCGTACGTTCGGATGAATCCGATGCCCCTTCAACACCCCCGCGGCGATCCGCAAATCTCCCAGCCGCCCGTTCGTACAGGAGCCGATATAGACCTGATTGACCGGAGTCCCCGCCATCTCGCTGACGTTTTTCACCTGATCCGGTTTGTAGCCGTGCGTCACCTGCGGTTCCAGATCGTCGACGTTGAAGTCGATGACCGCGGCGTATTCGGCATCTTCGTCCGGGCGCCATTTCGAGTATTCGGCCAGCGCCGCCGCCTTGTCGGAAAATTCCTCGCGGATGAACGGCCAGAGGTATTCCACCGTCGTCATGTCCGGGTAGCAGACGCCGCAGGTGCCGCCGGCTTCGATCGCCATGTTGCAGAGCGTCATGCGCGAATCCATGTCGAAGTCGTCCACCACCGGCCCGGCGAATTCGATGACCTTGTCGGTCGCACCGTTGACCGTCAGCTTCCTGATGATGGCCAAAATCACGTCCTTGGCGAAGACGCCGGGACGGAGTTTGCCGGTCACGTTGATCTTGATCGTTTCCGGGTCGCGCATGGAGCAGACGCCTTTGAGAATGCCCACTTCCAAATCGGTGGTCCCGACGCCCGCCGCAAACGCCCCGAACGCGCCGTGCGTGCAGGTGTGCGAATCCCCCATGATCACCGTGAAACCGGGCCGCACGAAACCCTTTTCCGGAAAGATCGCATGACAGACCCCGTTTTCGCCGATGTCGAAGAAATCCGCGATCCCGTGGCGGCGCGCCCAGTCCCGCAACGTTTTCCCCTGTTCGGCGGTCTTGGAATCCTTCGCGGGGGTCACATGATCGATCACCGCCTTGATCCGGGACGGGTCGAATACCCGGTCCTTGCCCTTGGCCACCAGATCGTTCAGCGCGATCGGAGTGGTGATTTCATGACAGAACACCCGGTCCAGCGACAACACCGCCACTCCCGGCGCCGGCGTATCCACGCGATGCGCATCGAAAATTTTCTGCGCCAATGTTTTTCCCATTCTAGAATTCTCCCATTTTCAGGTTGTTACTCCACATTCACCCGGATTTCTCCATCCGCGGCGATCCGGCGCGCTCACTCCTCCGGATCCCCCACCGTAAAATGCACCAGCAGCAGCAGCACGATCAGAATCCCCGCCGCATACAGCGCCGGATTGTCCACCGCCCAGAACACCGACGGCTCCCACGGTGCGCTCATCGGTTCACTCCAGCGGTAGATCGAGCGCGACAGCTGTTCCGACACCAGCCGCACCGCCGGCAGTGCCAGCAGCATCCCAACGATCGGCCAGATCGCATAAAACCGTCCCGTCGCCAGACACGACAGCGCCGTCATCGGCGTCATGGTGCAAAGCACCATGCCGATCCCGGCAACGACGCCGCCCAGCAGCGAACCCCAGAAATATGACGGCCGCACCCGGACCTCTGCCAATCCCAGCCGGCGGGCACAGTAAAACAACACCGCACCCGCCGCCAGCGTCAGCAGCACGGTTTTGATGATCCGTCCGTTGCGCAGCCGGAACGCCTCCAGCAGACTCTTCGGCCAGGCCAGATCGCTCTTGATGAAGACAAAACCGAATGCCATGCCGACGATGATCGCCGCCGCCAGTTTATAATTGTCCGAAAGATCAAGCGGATGCATGACTTCACTTTCCTTTCGCCGCCGCGCCTTTACCGGGAGCCCCCTTCCCGGACGCGCCGCCTTCGCCGCGCCGCTCCAGCAGGATCGCCAGCGCGCACCCGGTGACCGTCATCGCAATCAGAAACACCCACGCCCCGCCGGAAAGCTGCATCGCGGCGCTGATCTGCCCGAACACCGAATCCCCGGCCAGCTGAATGCCCAGCATCACCAGAAATCCGCCGCCCATGCCGCAGCCGACCGTCCGCAGCGTCTTGACGGTGAACGAGCCACTGCCCTCGGCCATCAATTCCGGCTGGAACTTGTTCCCCATCAACGCGCCCACCAGGGAGCCGATGAACAGCCCCACCAGCAGTCCCAGCTGCCAGTCCAGCGGCGGCGGATCCCCGAACTCCCGTTCCGTCACGGCTCCGCCGCAGTATTCCGTCGCCACGGTCAGCGCGTCCCCGAGACCGATCACATCGTCGAAAATGTACAGGGAGAGCACCATCAGCAGCGCCAGCAGCGGCCCGCTGATGTAAAACGGCCATTTGGCGGTAAATAAATTCATGTCGGCAATCCCGTTCCCGTCTTCCGTCTGTTTGCTTCCTGTCGGCCTGCGAAGGGAGAATGTTCCCATGCGGCATATTTCATAATATACTACCGCTTCCCTCGAGACTCAAGTTCTTTTGAAGCGAGTTCGAAAATTTCCGCAATCTCCGCGGT
>CASFXO010000093.1 GCA_949298665.1 uncultured Lentisphaeria bacterium | reverse complement strand
TGCCGGAAGAAGGAGACGGGGTACGGATCTTCCGCAATGCGGTTGACTATGTGGAAAAACATTTCTAAGATATTTTTCAGGAGATATTGCCATGAATAAGAAAGTAAGAGTCGCGGTCTTCGGTGCCTCCGGATACGCGGGCGAGGAGCTGCTGCGGATTCTGCTGCGGCATCCCGACTGCGAAATCGTCGCGATCACGTCCCGCAAAAACGCCGGCCAGCCGGTGTCCACGGTCTTTCCCCGTTATACCGGGTTGAATCTTCATTTCTGTGAGCCGGATGCGGCGGCAATCGCCGGGAAATGCGATGCCGCCATCCTGGCGCTGCCGCACGGAACGGCGACGGAATTCGCGATTCCACTGCTGCGCTCGGGCATCAAGGTGTTCGACATCAGCGCCGACTTCCGGCTGAAGAGCCCGGCCAAATACAAGGAATATTACAAGGCCGACCATCCGGCGCCGGAACTGCTCAAACAGGCGGTGTACGGTCTGCCGGAACGGTACCGCGAGCAGCTGCGGACCGCCGATCTGGTGGCCTGCGCCGGGTGCTATCCGACCAGCTCCATTCTGCCGACCGCGCCGTTGCTGGCGGCGAAACTGGCCAGCCCTGAAGGCGTGGTTGTTTCCAGCTGCTCCGGCGTAACCGGAGCGGGACGCAAGGTGGATCTGGCCTACATCTTCCCGGAATGCAATGAGAGCGTGCGGCCCTACAGCCCCGCCGGACACCGGCATCTGCCGGAAATCGAACAGGAAATGGCCTTTGCCGCCGGCGTTCCCGAAATGGCGATCAACTTCATTCCGCACCTGGTGCCGATGAACCGCGGCATTCATTCGACCATCCTGCTGCACGCGCAGCCCGGATGCACGCTGGAAAAAATCGCGGCGGCCTACGAAGCGGCCTACGGGAACGAACAATTTGTCCGGGTGCTGCCGCAGGGGCGCCTGGCGGACACCAAGTACGTGTTCATGACCAACTGCTGCGAAATCGGCTATGTGATGGATCCGCATACCGGCCGGATTATTCTTTCGTCGGCCATCGACAACCTGACCAAGGGCGCGGCCGGCCAGGCGGTGCAGTGCCTGAACATCCGGTTCGGCCTGCCCGAAGCCGCCGGACTGATCTGAAGGATTCCCGCGTTCCGGCGGCGTCACGGTCACCACGCGCCGCCGGGACACGGCAACGCCGAAAATACGGTTTCGCCATGAAGAAGAAAATCAGCGTCGTCACCAACTGTTACAACGAAGCCGAAAACCTGCCGGAGCTTTATCAGCGGCTGAAGGCGGTGTTCGCCGCGCTGCCGCAATATGATTTTGAGATCATCATCGGCGACAACCATTCGACCGACGGCAGCCGGGAAATTCTCCGGCGCATCGCGGCGGAGGATCCGGCGTTCAAAGTTATTTTCAACGCCAATAATTTCGGCCATATCCGTTCGCCGTTTTACGTGCTGCAACAGGCGCGCGGCGACGCGGCGATCGCCATGTGTTCCGATCTGCAGGACCCGCCGGAAATGCTGCCGGAACTGATCGCCGCCTGGGAAGACGGGAACGAAGTGGTGTGCGCGGTCAAACCGGTCAGCCGGGAAAATCCGCTGATGTTCTTCATCCGCCGCTGCTATTACCGGCTGCTGAGCCGTTTTTCCGAAACGGAGCAGGTGCAGAATTTCTACGGATTCGGACTCTACGGGCGCAAATTTCTGGACGCCTTGAAATTGTATCACGACCCCTATCCGTATTTCCGTGGTCTGATCGGGGAAATCGGGTTCCGCCGCATCGAACTGCCGTTCGTCCAGGACGTGCGCAAACACGGCAAAACAAAAAACAACTGGTTTACCCTGTACGACATGGCCATGACCGGCTTCGTCAACCACACCAAACTGCCGCTGCGCCTGGCGGTCTTCTGCGGATTCGTGCTGGCCGTCCTGAGTCTGCTGGTGGCGGCGGGCTATTTCACGTACAAGCTGCTCTACTGGGACACCTTTTCCCTCGGTCTCGCGCCGCTGGTGATCGGCTTGTTCTTCTTCTCCGCGGTGCAGCTGATCTTCATCGGCATCATCGGCGAATACCTCGGCGCGGTCTGGACGCAGGTCAAGGACCGACCGCTGGTCGTAGTCGAGGAAACCTTGAACTTCGACCGGGATGAATCCGCCGGAAACGAATCGCGGTGACCCCATGGCGCTGCTGGAAGTCTCCAACCTGAAAGTGCACTATCCGGTACGCGGCCCCTTCTGGCAGCCGCGCCGCAGCGTCCGCGCCGTGGACGGAGTCAGTTTTCAGCTGGAAGCGGGCGAAACCCTGGGGCTGGTCGGAGAATCCGGCTGCGGCAAAAGCACCCTCGGACGTGCCATCGTCCGGCTGGAGGAGCCGACGGCGGGCTCCATCCGACTGAACGGCGTGGATCTGTCCACGCTTTCCGGAGCCGCTCTGCGGCGGGCGCGGCGGGATTTTCAGATGATTTTTCAGGATCCCTACGGGTCGCTCAATCCGCGGCTGACCATCTTCTCGGCGTTGAACGAAGTGCTGCGGCTGCATACGACGTTGGACGCGGCGGGCAGAAGACGCCGGGCGGCGGAATTATTGTCGCTGGTGGGCCTGAATCCCTCCCAGCTGGAGCGCTACCCCCATCAGTTCAGCGGCGGCCAGCGGCAACGCATCGGCATCGCCCGGGCGCTGGCCACGGAACCGAAACTGATCGTCGCGGACGAGCCGGTATCGGCGCTGGACGTCAGCGTACAGGCACAGATCATCAACCTGCTTCAGGACATTCAGCGCGATACGGGAACCGCCTTTCTGTTCATCGCGCACGATCTGGCGGTGGTGGAGCACATCAGCCGCCGGATTCTGGTCATGTATCTCGGGCACATCGTCGAATCGGGGGAATCGCAAAGTTTGTGCGCCGATCCGAAACACCCCTATACCCGCGCCCTCCTCTCGGCGGTGCCGACGGTGGCGGGACGCCACCGGAACAACCGGATCGTGCTGGAAGGCGACGTACCATCGCCGCTGGCGCCTCCGGCTGGCTGCCCGTTCCATCCGCGCTGCCCGCTGGCCACGGAAGAATGCCGCCGCAACTGTCCGGAGCTGAAACCGCTGCCCGACCTGCCGGAACGGCAGGTCGCCTGCTTCCACGCCTGACTCAACCGCGGCGGCGCCGCATTCAGAAGCGATAGCCGAATCCGGGACCGCCCAGGGTGGACAGATCGACCACGCCGTTCCGCCGCCGGTACAGACCGGGATGGATTTTCTCCTCCGCGGCGGAAGCTGCCGGATAAAACTGCGCGGCATTGCACTCCACCCCCATGATCGTGCCGCCATGTGCGGCCAGCAGCACATGCGGCACGATGGCATACATCGGATTGGTCAGATCCTGCACCATCAGCGTCATGCCGTGCGCTCTGGCCCAGCACAGCGACAGCAGGGCACCGGTCTGCGTTTTGCAGACCTTGAGCGCCACGCCGGTCCAGCCGAGCGAACGCCCCAGCCGGACGAACCGCCAGTCGTGAGCGCTTTCGTCCATGAACAGCGGCTTGCGGGCGGACACCGCGTGCACGTCGATCCGGTTCGCTTCCAGATCGTAGGGGAACGGCTGTTCCACATAAAGGATCTTGCCGTAAATCGCCGGTTCGGACCGCATCAGACGGTCCAGCACCCCGCAGACATACGCCGGATCCGTCACCATGCAGTTGAAGTCCGGCGAAAGCCAGTCCACACCGTACTCCACGGCAATCCGACCGACGTCGACCAGACGGCGGTAATCCCATTCCGCATCGTTGCCGACGAGTTTGATTTTCAGGCATTTGAGACCGTCCCGCCGGATCCATTCGGTCAGCGTGACCGGAATGCCGTCCTGCGGCTCCGCCCCGGTCCGTTCCGCGTCAGTCAGCAGATCCTTGCCGCCGACCAGATGCCACACCGGCAACCGGTCCGGCACTTCGGAAACAAAGAAATCCTGCGGGTATTTCCCGGAAAAGTCCACCGCCGCATCCGCCGCCGGTGTCAGATAATGGGCCAGGTCGAAATTCATATACTGCCCATTATAGGTATCATAAGTCGGCACTCCGTTGGCCCTGCCGTAGGCGTCGTGCAGTGCCAGGTCGAAAAGCGAATCACAGATCAACGCCGCCAGATGCGGCATCGGATGCTCCCGCCCCGCGTTGAATTCCGCCCGCAACACTTCCAGTCGCTGCTCCAGAAAGGCGTATCCGATCTCCATCGGGTGCCCGCTTTCCGGAAATTCCCGCCACGCCCCCTCCAATTTGCGGCAGAAATCCTGCATCGCCTGCTCCCGCTCCAGAAAGTCAATCGATGCCGGCCAGGCCCACCCCCCGCTGAGCGGCGTTTCCCCCCAGCCTTCGCCGCGCCGCCCGTCGGTGGTCTCCACCGTCAGCCGGGCCCGGGCGCAGCTGACGGAGGTAATGACCTGCGAACCGAATTTGAGCGGCAGTCTCATCTCCGCCGGAATGAACGTCACTTCGGCATCCACCACCCGGATATCCGTCTGCTTTGCCATATCACATACTCCCGTGTCTGTCAATAGGTCTCGTTTTCTCAGCGCAATCCGACGGCCCGCCGAACCCGTTCCATGGTTTTTTCCGCCTCGACGGTCGCACGCTTCGCTCCGTCCCGCAACACATCCCGGACATAATCCGGATCGGCGGCCAGCGCGGCACGGCGTTCACGCATCGGCGCGAAATACGCCCACAGCTTTTCGAACAACGCCTGCTTGGCATGCCCGTAACCGTAATTTCCGGCGCGGTACCGCTGCTTCATTTCCTCGACTTCCTCTTCGGAAGCGACCAGCTTATAAAGCGCCACCACGTTGCATTTTTCCGGATCTTTCGGGGCCTCCATCGGCGTGGAATCGGTGACCACGCTCATAACGATTTTTCGAATGCCCTTCTCGGTGCCGAC
>CASFXO010000092.1 GCA_949298665.1 uncultured Lentisphaeria bacterium | reverse complement strand
GCTGGTGCCGACGGTGTTGTTCTTCAACAATCTGCTGGCGGTCTCCTTCGACAGTTGTTTCGCTGAGCTGCGCGGTGTGCGGGTGAAATTGATTTATCTGCTGCTGCTGGTGCTGACGGCGTTGACCATTGTGCTGATGGTGTACGTGGTCGGGATCATTCTGGTGATCGCGTTGCTGACGCTGCCCGCGGCGACCGCGGGGTGTTTCGCCCGGCGGCTCTGGTCCACCATGGTGCTGGCCGTGATCGCCTGCTGGCTGTTTGTTACCAGCGGGTTGCTGGGGAGTTACTACTGGAAGCTGCCGTCCGGGCCGGTGATCGTCGTCATTGCCGCCTTCGTTTACATTCTGGCGCTGATTTTCAACTCCATCCGCCGCAAACGCGCCTGACGACCGCATGGTTGACGCAGGAAAAGGCGGTTCCGCCTGTTTTGCCTCGCGTTCAAACGGCGGCGCGGTAGGCAGCCAGGACGCCGCGGAGGGTAAAGTCTTCGCCTCCGGGAATCAGTTCCGGGACCTCCGCGCAGAAAAACGGCGCATCCCCGCCGACGGCAATGACCCGGCAGGGCAGGGCACGTCCGTCGTTGAGCGTGCGCAGCCATTCCCTGACCATGCCGATCGCGCCGCGGTCGATGCCGAAACGCATGGAACTTGCGGTATCGATTCCGACAGTACGGGGAATTTCAGCGGCAATGGGCAATTCCGGCAACTGAGCCGTGCCGGCATGGAGGGCGCGCCGCATCAGCATACGTCCGGGAGCGATGGCGCCGCCGCGGAAACAGGCGTTCTCGTCCACCAGTTCCAGGGTGATGGCCGTGCCGAAGTCGATGGTTACGGCGGGCAGTTGCCGTTGCTGGACCAGTTCGATGGCGTTGGCCAGACGGTCGGCGCCGAGAGTGGAGGCGTCCACGCAGTCCAGGCGGAGTCCGGCGGCGGCGGCATGACGATTCTCCAGAAAAAAAATGGAGCGGTTTCGTAGCCGTTCCCGGATTTGCGGGACGACGGAAGCCGCCGCAATCGGGTGATCCTCCGGAAGCATCTCCGGACTCAGCTCCGCAGTCGCAATTTGCCGGACGGGGCCCATGCGGCCGTTGGAATATTCGGCCATCTGGGTATGACTGTTGCCGATGTTCAGCAGCAATATGGAAGGAGCATCCATCGTGTTCGGAAAGCTTTCTGCCGTTTCCGCAGGAGCGGAATGACGGCTGGGCAGTATGAAACAGGTTCCCGTCATGAGGCCGCCTCGACGGCGGAGCCCGCATGACGGGATGGATTCAGACGCTTTGCGTCAGCCGAGTTTTTCGATGATTTTAGTCAGCGGCAGGAAGAGGGCGACCACGATGGTCCCGACGATGACGGCCAGACCGACGATCATCAACGGTTCGATCATGGAGGTCAGCGCGCTGACGGCGTTGTCCACTTCTTCATCGTAAGTGTTGGCGATTTTATCCAGCATTTCCGGGAGTTTCCCGGTTTCTTCTCCGACTTCAACCATACTGATGACCATCTGCGGGAAAATGGCGGTGGCTCCGAGCGGCGCCGCAATGCCGTCCCCTTCCTTGACCGCGTCATGCACCTTCTGAACGGCATTGGTGACCAGTTCATTGCCGGCGGTGTCGCGGACGATGATCAGGGCGTTCAGCACCGGCACCCCGGAGGACATGAGGGTCCCCAGCGTTCGGGAGAAACGGGAGATGGCTGAACGCGATACAATCGGTCCGAACAACGGCATGTTGTATTTGCACCAGTCGATGCCCCATTTGCCGTATTTGGTCTTGTTGATGATCTTGTAGAGGACGATGATGCCGAAAATCCCGATGGCGAACACCCAGATTTCCTCCTTGAGCATTCGGCTGACGTCCATGACGAAGAGGGTCAGGCCGGGCAGGGATTCGTCTTCGCCGAGCAGTTCGGTGAAGATCTTCTGGAAGTTCGGCACGATGAAGATCATCAAGCCGGCGGTCACCAGCAAGGCGATCGACATGACGACCGCCGGGTAAATCATAGCGGATTTCACTTTTCCGGCGATTCGGGC
>CASFXO010000091.1 GCA_949298665.1 uncultured Lentisphaeria bacterium | reverse complement strand
CGGCTTTTTCACCTCGTCGTTCATGGCCATCCAGGCGTTTTCGTCGGGTTTGGTCATGTCGGGCAGCCAGGGCTGGCAGAACAGCCGGATGTTGTCGACCTCGTTCATGCGCCATTCGGGGATCCGCAGCGGGCGGCCGCCGACGTTTTTCAGCGCGAAGGACAGCCGGGCCGGTTTCCCGGCCTCGAAAGACAGACGGCCCACCGGCCCGAACGTAACCTGGGCGTTCTTGATCCGTTCGAACTGCGTGTCTTTCGAACGGAATTCACCGAAACCGGGCGATTCCGGCCGTTCCTCCCGGACGCATCCGGCAACGATCGTCAGGATCACCGCGACGACGGCCGCCGACCAGAGCAGATGGCGCTTCATCGGGTTCTTTTCCTTACGGTCTTCTCGCCGATGCGGCTGCGGAAAACAATGATCATAATGACGATATAGCACGCCATCAGCACCCACAGACTCGTTTCCGTAGCGAAGAGTTCTCCGGTCGTCATTTCCTCGGCGTTCTCGATGAAATTCTTGCGGTTGAAATTCACCACTCCGATAATAATGTAGTAAACCCCCGTCCAGAGGGCGCAGCAGATGATGGTGGCGACCAGTTTGAACAACTTGTCGCCGAGATAATCCCCCAGCTGTTTGGCGGGATATTCCGTATACACCGGTCCGAGTTGTCTGCGCAGGCTCATACGCGTTTCCTTCCGTTTTCCCGTTCCCGGTAAGATACCGCCTGGAAGGCGTTTCGTCAAGTCCCGGAACGAAGATGCCGGCTTTTTCCTGAAAAGCGCCTTGCTTTTCCGGCAAAGCGGGCCTATCTTTGCAACAGACCGCCCGGCGGTCCATGGATTTTATTCAACCTCAACCCAATCCAAAGCAGGGGACGGCAGCATGAAAATCTATATTTTCGCGGACATGGAGGGATGCAGCGGCATCAGCAACGGCGAATTCATCGGCGGCGGACGGCCGCACTTCGCGGAGCTGGGCTGCAAATTCATGGCCGATGACATCAATGCCTGTGTCGCCGGCTGTTTCGACGCCGGTGCAACCGAAGTGATCGTCCGCGACGGCCACAGCTCCGGTTTGAATTTCTCCGCCGCCGACATCGATCCGCGGGCACAGGTGATTCAGGGCGACACCCCCGGCATCCGGTTCGCCGACATCGACGGGTCGGCGGGCCTGATTCTGCTCGGCTACCACGCCATGGCCGGAACCGCCGGCGCGCTGCTGGATCATACCTATGCGTCCAGAAGAATTCAGAACCTCTGGCTCAACGGCAGAAAAGTCGGAGAAATCGGCCTCGACGCCGCCATTGCCGCGGAACACAACGTCCGCGTCCTGCTGGTCACCGGCGACGACAAAGCCTGCCAGGAAGCCGTCTCCTGGATCCCCGGCGTGCTGGCCTGCCAGGTGAAAAAATCCTACGGCACCCAGAGTTCCCGGCTGATTTCTCCGGAACTCGCGCATCAGATGATCCGCGAACGCACCGTCGAGGCCATCAAACGCCGCGCCCGGGTCCGCAAAATCAAAGTGGACTATCCGGCCACATTGCGCTGGGAACATCTGGAACGCATGCCGATACCGGTCGACGAACGCTACAATATGCTGGATGCGCGCAGTTTCGAACGCACCGGCGACTCGCTGGAAAATCTGCTGCTGCGCTGAACTCCCATGCCGCATTCTTCCTCTCCCGCCGCCGGAAACGTCCCCGCCCCGGTCCGGAATGACTCCGGTCCGGACGCGGAGGCGGCGGATCCGGTTACGGTCAACGGTTTTGAACTGATCAAAGAACTCGGTCACGGCGCCAACGGAACGGTTTACCTCGCGCGCCAGACCGCGCTTGACCGGCGCGTGGCGCTGAAGGTGCTCTCACAGGAAAAGGCGGCGGACCCGGAATTCGTGAAAATCTTTCTCGCGGAAGCCCGGGCCGCCGCACGGTTGCACTGCCCCCGGATCGTGCAGGCCATTTCCGCCGGGCAAACCGCGGATGGACGTCCCTGGTTCGCCATGGAGCTGGTCGAAGGCGGCAACGTCGAAGATCTTCTCGCCGCCAACGGCAAACTACCCGTTCACGAGGCTTTCCGCATCGCCGCCGCCGCCGCCGAAGGACTGGAATACGCCTGGGAAAACGCACATTTCATCCACGGCGACATCAAACCCGCCAACCTGCTGATCCGCCGCGCCGACGGCGCAATCAAAATCGCCGACCTCGGTCTCGCCGGACCGACCAGCCGCAGGCGGGGCCCCGCCATGGGGACGCCCATGTACGCGGCGCCGGAAGTGATCCTTCCGGACATGGGAGAACGGGATTTCCGCTCCGACATGTACAGTCTCGGCGTCACGCTGTACGAAATGCTGACCGGTGCCGCGCCGTTCTCCGGAACCCCGGCGGTGATCATGGAATACCACCTCCACGAAATTCCCAAACCCATCATCCGCCTGATGCCGGAACTTTCCCCGGAACTGGCGGATTTCATCGACCGGCTCCTCGCCAAACACCCCGAAGACCGCCCCGGTTCCTGGAGCGAAGTACGGCAGGTTCTGACGGCGGCCGCCGAAGCAACGGCGGCGCCTCCGGACCATCGGGAAACGAAACCGCCTCCGCGCCGTCCACGTCGCCCCCTGCTGCTTGCAGGGGGGGCGGTCGCGATTGTACTGGCGGTCGCCGCCGTCGTCGCGGTCATCCGGCGCTGTTTTTTTTAACCGGCGATGGAAGGACTCAGCCGAACAATTCCAGCTGGCGGAGGAACGCCTCGTCCTCCGCCACCGTCCGCCCCCGGGTGGTCAGATAGCCGCCGGTCATCAGGCTGTTGAGCCCGGACAACATCAGCAGCCCCATGAAATCCTTCATCATCGTCTCCCGGCCCGCCGCGAACTTCAGCATGATCGCGGGATTGATCAGCCGGATCATGGCGAAGGAAACCGCCACCTCCGCCGCCGAAATCCGCGGCTGCCGCTCCAGCGGCGTCCCCGGAATCGGAATCAGCACGTTGAGCGGCGCGCCGTCCACTCCCAGTTCCCGCATCGCCAGCGCCATCTCCACCCGGTCCGCCATCGTTTCGCCAAGACCGATGATGCCGCCGCAGCAGATGGCCACCCCGTACCGCTGCAGCAAACGGATGGTGGCGATCTTCTCGTCGATGGTGTGCGTGGTGGCGATCAGCTCGGCATAGCGCTGCGGCGCCACCTGCAGATTCATATTGTAGCGCCGGACGTGGTGTTCCGCCAGCGCCTTCGCCGTCGCCTCGCTCAGAATCCCGATCGACACACAGAGATTCAACTCCGGATAAGCCTCGTGCAGCGCATCCAGCGTCTCCAGAATCGCCAGGAATTCCGGCTCTTCCGGATCCGTGTATCCCCGCCCGCTGGTTACATATCCGAAAAACGCCACCCCGCTGGCCGCCACTTCGCCCGCCGCCTTCAGCACCTCCTCCCGCCCGAGCAGCGGATAGGTGTCGATATGCGTGTGGTGCCGGGCCGACTGCGCGCAGAACCGGCAGTCCTGGCTGCATACGCCGGACTTGGCGTTCAGAATGGAGCAGGGCCGGACGCGGCCCGCGTATTTCGCCCGCACCTTGTTGGCCAGCGAAACCAGATCGAGAATGTCTTCCGGACCGACTCCCGCGGCCAGCTTGTGCGCGGCCTCGCGCGTCAGCGTCTCGCCGTCCAGAATCCGGTAGGCATCGGCAATCAGAGGATTCAGCATGATCGTACCGCCGGCGGTGCGCCGGTCAACTCCTTTCCTTCAGATAATTGAGCGCCGCCGCCGCGCCCGCGTAGTACCCGATGTCGCGCCGCAGTTCACTTGGCACCAGTTCGCAATCGGCAATCGTCTGGCTCCAGGCATACTGCGGCAAATACCGGCGGATCGGCTCCAGGAACAGATCCCCCGCCGCCCAGGCGAAAGTGCCCAGCACCAGCCGCGCCGGATTGAATGTATTCAGCAGGAATCCGAACGCCTGCGCATTCCGGCGGCACATGTCGTCCCAGAACTTCACGGCGTACTCGTCGCCGGCCCGGACCGCCTTTTCCAGAACGATCATGTCGATGTCTTCCAGCCGTCCGCCGGCCAGCCGGATCATCGGATGGTCCGGACGATCCCGCAATTCCCGCTGAATCCGCTGCGCGATGGCGCGGCCGCCGCAGTAGGCTTCGTAACAGCCGCGCAGACCGCAGGCGCATTCGATACCGTCCCGCTCGATGACGATATGGCCGATTTCCCCGGCATAGAACCCCCGGCCCCGCACCAGGCGGTTGGCGGCGATGATGCCGCCGCCGATGCCGGTGCTCATGGTCAGATAGATGAAATCCTCGCAGCCGCGCCCGGCGCCGAAAAACCATTCGGCCAGCGCCGCGCAGTTGGCGTCGTTCTCAAAGGTGCCGGGAATGCCGAGCGCCTCTTCCAGATACCGGCGGATCGGCACGTTGCGCCATTTGGGATTGTTGGTCGGGCGGGTCATCACGCCGTTCACCGGGTCCGCCGGATAGGGCGCGGAAATGCCGAAGGCGCGGATGTCGCACATGGCCAGACCGGCGTCGGACACCAGCTTTCTGCCGATGGTAACCAGCTGCGGCAGAATGTCGTCCGGATGAGTGTCCTTGTTGTCGAGCCGGGCCTTGCCGAGAATGCGGCCGTCGCTCGAAGCCAGGCCGATCGCCAGTTTGGTACCGCCCACATCGTAACCGAGAACATGAAACACGTCGCTCATGAAAAACCCCTGTTATTTCCTTTTCCGAATCTTGAAAAAAACATTTTTGTGAATATAATTCACATATGCGGATTATCAACTGTTCCGCCCGTGTTTTTTCGGTTTCCCGACCCGGTGCGCGACGGTTTTCCCGTGTCCGGGAAGCCGCCCGCCGGAAAACTGTGAAGCAACTTGTTTCGGAAAGGTTTTTTCTCAGAATATGAACGGACTCTTCGTCATCGCCGCGGCCGGCTCGTCCCCCAGCGTCTACTATGCCTTCGAAAACAGCGACGGCGTCGGCAAAGCCATCGTCGTCCTGCTGCTGGTCAGCTCGGTCTTCACCTGGACCATCATGCTGGACAAGGGCATGTCCCTCTACCGCGCCCGCAAACTCTCCGACCGCTTCCTCGCCCGCTTCCGCAACAACCGCGGTCCCGTCACCGCGCTCGTCCGCGAAGGCGCGGCCAATTCAGGCCCCATCGCCTGCGTCTATTCCGAAGGAGTGGAGCGGCTGCTGGAGTTTTACGAAGAAG
>CASFXO010000090.1 GCA_949298665.1 uncultured Lentisphaeria bacterium | reverse complement strand
CGGAAGACGTTTGAGCTGGCGACGCAGCCGGGCTCTCTGGCCATTCGCTCCACTCCGACCGGGGCGTCGGTGAAGCTGGACGGCAAAGCAGTCGGCGTTACGCCGCTGGTGGTGCCGGATCTTGCGGCGGGAGAACATCAGGTTGAGGTGTCCCGGGACGGTTTCGACACCGCTTCCCGGAAGGTGGAGATCGCCGCGGGCAGCCGCGCCGAATTGGAAATACTTCTGGACAGCAGCACCGGCGGCATTGATCTTTCGGTGTTCCCGGCCGGGGTGACCGTGTATGTCAACGACCGGGAATACGGGCGGGTCAAGGCCGCGGAAAGCACCGCCCGGACCGAGTTGATCCGGTTGCGCAATCTGCCGCCCGGCTCTTACCGGATCACCGCCGCGCACAAGCGGGCTGATCCCGAGCGGGTAACGGTGACGGTGCCGGTGGTCAAGGGACAGGTGGCCCGACCGCGGCCGATTGAGCTCTGGGTTCCGAACGTGGAGGTCAAATGGCGTTCCAACGGCCTTGTCGAAATCGGGATGGTGTACGCGGAAACCGATGATACGGTTACGTTCGGCGCCGCCCGTGGAGTGAAGATTCCCTACAACCGCAGCGAGTTTGAATACATCAGGCCGCTCGAGATTCAGGAATAGTGAAGAAAACCATCATAAAAACGGAGAAGCAGAAAATGAGTGATTTTGTTGCCGGACAGAAAGAAACCGCCGCCGCGCTGGCCGCCATCCGGATCGTACCGGTACTGGCGCTGAATACGGTGGAAGATGGACTGAAAATCTGCCGGATCTTCGCCGAGCAGGGCCTGCCGGGAGCGGAAATTACGTTCCGTACCAAGGCCGCGCCGGAGGTGATCCGGGAAGTGTCGCAGGCGTTTCCGAACATGCTGGTCGGCGCCGGGACGGTGCTCAATGTGAAGGACCTGCATCGGGCTTTCGAGGCCGGTGCGAAGTTCGCGGTGGCGCCGGGATTCAACCCGACGGTGGTCAGGGAAGCCGTCCGCTGCGGTTTCGCTTTCAGCCCCGGAATCTGCACACCGTCGGAAGTGGAGCAGGCGTTTGAGCTGGGGTGCTCGATGCTCAAATTCTTCCCGGCGGAAGCCGCCGGCGGCGTCGCCATGCTGAAGTCGATCATTGCCCCCTATAAGCATCTCGGGGTGCGCTTCATGCCGACCGGCGGCGTGACCACGGCGAATGCCGCGGATTATCTGTCGATTCCGGAAGTCGCCGCGGTGGGCGGGACCTGGCTCGGCAAGTCCGCCGACATCGCCGCCGGAAAATGGGCGGAAATCACGGAAGCGGTGAAGAAGGCGGTCGAACTCGCCGCACGCTTCAAATAACAAGCAAAGCGCCCGGTCGCCGACACTCCGTCGGCGGTCAGGGCCGTTTCTGTTCCGGCAAGGGAAATGCCGGAGAAGGGTGGCGCCGGTTGAGATTCCGGCGGCGCCTTTTTTCACGTGTGCGGAATGTCCTTCCGGACCGCGCCCGGGGACTGCTGACGGCAGCTCCGGTTGATGACCGCCGGCCGGGAAAGGGCGGAGCGGCGGCAGGGGGCGGCCGGAAGAAAAAATCCCGGTCTTCGCCGCGCGGGAATGATTGCAAAATCGCGAATTCGGTGTATAGTCAACCGCTGTCGAGCATTTTTCCTGATTGCCCGAGTGGCGGAATGGCAGACGCAACAGACTTAAAATCTGTTTTCCATTGGAAGTGCGGGTTCGACCCCCGCCTCGGGCACCATTGCTGATGTACGCTGGGGCGCAGCCGTTGATTTTTCCGCAACTCACAAGCTTTTTTTGCGTCGCATTCAGCCGGAACCGCGCAGGGCAGAAAGTCGGAATGAACGCAAGCTCCAGAGACGCGGCATGGCAAACCGCGGTCACGGCATCAGACCGGCAGCAGCACTCTTTCCGACACTGCCGCCGGCGGCGCGTTTTTCTGTATTCGGACTGCGGCAGAGTCTTTCTGGTAAAGCACCAGACGCGGTTGAATGGAAATCCGCCGCGCAGGACTCCCCGGACGTTCAGCCCGGTGCCGGCACTCTTCGAAAACCTCGGCACCGGCCAGCCGCCAGTCGATGGCCAGCGTGTTGGACGGTTCATATTCCGGAAACAGCAGGGATTTTCCATCGATACCGAGCATGTTCGGATTTTCCGCGAGGACTCCGCCGGTTCGTTTCCGGAACTGCTGCGCCGCATAATTATAGTCAGATCCTCCGGTGAACAGACAAGCCCCGTCGGGATCAATCTGGAACGGCGCGTCTCCCTGGGAGATGCTTCGATCGATCAGCAGGCAGCGACCTCCATTTTCTTCCCATTGTCGCCGGAACACTTCCGCACGGATTCGATGTACCGGCATCGGCTGGCAGACTACCTGCACCATCCGGGCGCCATGAGCACGAAAATGACGAACTGCCAGCTCCGCGGCACTGAAAGGATCAATCGACACGGTGGAAAACACCCCATCGAACATGCGGTGCATTTCCAAGCCCACGCAGGGACGGGGGATATTGCGGAAGACCGGTTCGAACATGTCGTAACATCCGAGGAAAGCCGCCGCATCGCACTTCCAGAGATCCCGCGGCAGTTGCTCATTGGCCGCCATCTGCTCGTAGGAGGCGAAAAAGAACTTCAATTGCCATGACGCGGCCGCCGCCGCTTCCTGCAGCCCCTGCAGGGCGTAAGCGCAATAGCTTTGAATCAGCGTGCTGTCCCAAATGGCGACGGAAATCACGCCGTTGCCGATTCCCTGCGCGCGGACCGTGCCCCGCACAAACGTGCCGGACCCCTGATGCAGTTCCAGCAGTCCGCGTTCACAAAGTGTACGAATGGCCCGGTGCGCGCAACTGGGGGTCAGGGAAAACTGTTCCGCCAATTTCCGCAACGGCGGCAACTGATCGCCCGCGGCGAAACGGCCACTGGCAATCATTGCTTCCAGATACGCAATTAATTTGCCGTTATCCGAGGTTGCCGCGGTCTTCTTTTTGTCATTCATCCAAAAAATTCTTCAGTTAAAATCATACCATAGCATCGGAGAGGTTTTTTTACAATCTCTGATTTTATGGGTATGAAGTCAGAAAAAAAATCTTCCCACCTTGCGTCCCATGGCGAAATAGAGCGCCCCGTTCTGAATGGCGCCTCCGGCAGTAATCGCGTCTTGAGAGCGAACCAGCAATTGGAGATGTCCCGTGTC
>CASFXO010000089.1 GCA_949298665.1 uncultured Lentisphaeria bacterium | reverse complement strand
GCCTATTCCATGGCGCCGCTGATTTTCCGGGAGCTCGGGGCCGAGGTGGTGGAGACCGGGGTGCATCCGGACGGCTGCAATATCAACCTCGACTGCGGCGCGCTGCACAGCGCCAACGTCGGACGCATGGTGCGGGAATGCGGGGCCGATGCCGGGATCGCCTTCGACGGGGACGCCGACCGGGTGATTTTCTGCGACGAGAACGGCGAGGAGGTCAACGGCGACCGCATCATCGGCATGCTGGCGCTGGAATATAAGCGGCGCGGACGGCTTTCCGGCAATACCGTGGTGGTGACTTCCATGAGCAACCTGGGGCTGCATCGCGCCATGCGTGAAAACGGCATTCAGGTGGAAGTGACCGACGTCGGCGACCGTTACGTGATCGAACGGATGCGGGCAGGGCGGTTCAACATCGGCGGAGAGCAGTCCGGACATATTATTTTCATGGACTACGCGACGACGGGGGACGGGATCATTTCCGCGCTGCATGTGCTGGAGCTGATGACGACGAGTCGGCGGAAACTCTCGGAGCTGGCCGGATTCATGCGGGTGTTTCCGCAGGAGATCCGGTCGCTGGCGGTGGCCCGCAAGACGCCGCTGGCGGATTTGCCGGGACTCTCCGGCGAGATGGCGGAATGCCGGACTGCGCTGGCGGATTCCGGGCGTATCGTCGTGCGTTTCTCCGGTACGGAGAACAAACTCCGGGTGCTGGTCGAGGCGGAGGACGCCGCCGCGGTGCGGCACTGGGCGGACCGCCTGGAGGACGCCGCCCGCAAAGAATTGTGTTGACCCGGGGGGCCGGAGACACGGCAACAGGAAAGGACGCGGACAGGAATGGAAGTGGTGATCGACAGCCGGACGGTGGAGACGTTGTTTCCGATTACGCGCGCCCCGGCGGATATCAAGGTGGCGGGGCGGACGATCGCGGAACTCATCCGGGAACGCTTCGCCGCATTTCCGGACGACGGTCGGCGGATCCGGGTACGGGGGGATTTTCTGCCCTCGCCGGAACTGGTGGAACTGGTGCGGACGTCCGCGCAATCGTTATCGGTCCGGGATGCATGCGACGGCGCGGAACTGCTGGCGGCGGAACTGCCCGGCGGCGGCGCGGCGACGGTGCTGAGTCCGGATGCCGGGTCGCTCCGCATCCGTTATCCCTGGGACCTTTTGACGCTGAATGAGCGGCTGGTGGGGGGACTGGAGACGGATGAGATTCTCGGGATCGTGCGGGACGGCGTGACGATCGACGGTCATATCCGGCTCGGGCGCGGCAGCGTGATTCTGCCGGGCGTGTACATCGAGGGAAACGCGGTGTTCGGCGAAGACTGCAAGATCGGGCCGAACTGCTATATCCGCGGCAACACCGCCACCGGCGACCGCTGCCACATCGGGCAGGCGGTGGAAATCAAGAATTCACTGCTGTTCGACCGGGTCAGCGTCGGACATCTGAGTTACGTCGGCGATTCGGTGATCTGCGACCGGGTGAACTTCGGCGCGGGAACGATCGTTTCCAATCTGCGGCACGACGGGCGGAATCACCGCTGGAAGTACCGGGGCGAATGGATCGATACCGGGCGGCGCAAATTCGGCGCGGTCATCGGCGAAGGCGTGCATACCGGGATCCATTCCGCGATCTATCCGGGGAGGATGCTGCCTCCGGGGGCGGAAACCCGGCCGGGAAGCGTGATCGAGCGCTGAGCCGGACGAATCCGGAAAATTCCGGGAAGGAGACGCGGCGAGACCGGCGGAGACCGGCAGGCGCGTTTTTTCCGGTTACAGGAAAAACGGTTGCGACTGTTCCGGTTTTTTCGGGCCGGAACGGTTTTTTTGTGCTTTTTCAAGAGGGAAAACCGGGGCGGCGGCTTGTTTCGGCGGGTTTTTGAAGTATATTAATTAAAATAATCAATTCATGTGTATCGGTATCAACCTGCGGGCCCCCCGCCGACTCCGTCCCCCGTTCCGGGGGGCGCGGCAGGACGGCGCCGCACGGAAGAAAGGGCTGTGATGAGCGAACTCGAAACACGGGATTTCCCCGTTAATATCGAAGACATCATGCATACTGCGTATCTGCAGTATTCATTGAGTGTGAATGTCGGCCGCGCCATTCCGGATGTGCGCGACGGTCTCAAGCCGGTGAATCGCCGCATTCTCTATGCGATGAAGCAGCTCGGGTTGACCAAATCCCACGCCACGGTCAAATGCGCCCGCGTCGTCGGGGAGGTGATGGGGAAATACCATCCGCACGGCGATGCCGCCATTTACGACGCGCTGGTGCGGCTGGCGCAGGATTTCTCGATGCGCGCGCCCCTGATCGAAGGGCAGGGGAACTTCGGGAACATCGACGGCGACCCGGCCGCCGCCAGCCGGTACACCGAGTGCCGCATGGAGCGCCTGGCCGAGGAACTCCTGGCCGATATCGAAAAAGACACCGTCGACATGGTCCCCAATTTCGACGAATCCGAAACCGAGCCGTCGGTGCTTCCGGCGAGTTTTCCGCATCTGCTGGTGAACGGCAGCACCGGGATCGGCGTCGGGATGGCGACCAGCATTCCGCCGCACAATCTCGGCGAGGTGATCAATGCCACCGTGGCGCTGCTGGAAAACCCGAAGGCGACCGTCGATGAGTTGATGGAATATCTGCCCGGTCCCGATTTTCCGACCGGCGCCATCATCCGCGGACGCTATTCCCTGCGGCAGATCTACGCCACCGGGCGCGGGAGCATCCGGTTGCGCGCCCGCGCCGAAGTCGTCGAGAAGGACGGTCGCGAACAGATCATCATTACGGAAATTCCGTATGCCGTCAACAAGGAGCAGCTGGTCAAGAAGATTGCCGACCTGGTTTCGGAAAAGCGCATCACCGGTATTTCCGGATTGCGCGATGAAACCAGCAAGCGCACCGGCATCCGCATCGTGGTGGACATCAAGCGCGGGGCGATGGGATCGGTGGTGCTGAATCAGCTGTTCGCCCATACGCCGCTGGAAACGGTGCTCGGTGCCACCATGCTGGTGGTCGATCACAACCGGCCGCGGGTGATGAATCTGGCGGAAATCCTTCAGGCTTATATCGATCATCGTCTGGAAGTGGTGACCCGGAGGGCGATGTTCGACCTCAATAAAGCCCGGGCCCGGGCCCATATTCTGGAAGGATTGCTGCTGGCGCTGGCGAACATC
>CASFXO010000088.1 GCA_949298665.1 uncultured Lentisphaeria bacterium | reverse complement strand
CACGGAGGCTCTGATCGCGGAAATGCGCCGTCTGATCGACCGGGTGCGGCCGGAACGTTTGCTGGATCTGTATTGCGGCGTCGGACTGTTTTCCGCGGTGGCGGCGGCCTGCGGGGTGCCGTCGGTGACGGGGGTGGAGCTGGCTGCGGAGGCGGTGGCGGCCGCCCGGTATAATTTGAAGCAGATGGGGCGGCCCGATACCGATTTCCGGGCCGGAGACGCGGGTGTGCTGCTGACGGAAGTGGCGCCGGAAACCGGGGAACGCACGCTGGTGGTGGTCGATCCGCCGCGGACCGGATTGTCTCCGGTTCTGCTGAAGGCGCTGGTGGACGGCGGGATGGCGCACCTGGCCTATGTTTCCTGCCATCCCGCGACCTGGGCGCGGGATGCGGGGCGTTTGACGCGCCGCGGCTGGCGGCTGATCCGGGTGGGTTTGATCAATCAGTTTGCGCGGACGGCGCATTTCGAAATATTCAGTTATTTCAGCAGGGGATAAGCAGGATGGCGGATGTACCTTCCAATTCCGGACACCGGAGTCGGCTTCGGCGGCGGTTTCTGGACAACGGACTCGGGGCGCTGCACGACCATGAAGCGCTGGAGCTGCTGCTGACCTATGCGATTCCCCGGCGCGACGTCAAGCCGCTGGCGAAGGCCCTGCTCCGGGAGTTCGGGTCTTTCGACGCGGTGTTCGATGCGACGGAATACGAACTGGGGCGGGTGCCGGGGATCGGCGAAAACGCCGCCGCACTGATTCTGCTCAACAAGGCGATCTGCATCCATTATCTGGCCCAGAAATTGAAGCCGTCGGCAACGGATGACGCATTGACGGAGCCCCGGCGGATTGCCGACTTCGTCCGCATGAAGATCGGCGGCAACGGCAAAGAGACTCTGCTGGCGATCTTTCTGAACAAGCGGAAAATTCCGGTGGGATTTTATTCGCTCCCGGGGACGGTGGACCGCGCCATCGTCTATCCCCGGGAGATTCTGCAGCGGGCGCTGGAGTTGAAGGCCACGGCGGTGGTGCTGGCGCACAATCACCCGAGCGGCATCTGCGAGCCGTCCGGGGACGACGAGGTGTTCACCCGGCAGGTCCGGGAGGCGCTGACCGCCGCCGGAGTGGAATTCGTCGATCATCTGATCGTTTCGCCGGCGGTGGCTTACAGCTGGCGTTTCAAATGCTACGTTCAGTGACGGAATGCCGCGACCTTGATATCGTCACGGACCCGGCCGTCCGGAGTGATGGAGAAGGCATCGAGGCATTTCCCTTGTTCGTCCATCACGGAAACGGACAGACGTTCCGCGTTGGCGGAGAGCCGGATGATGGAGTATTCGCTGCCGCCGAATCCGGGACCGTCATTGGAAATCAGCGTATAATGAAAATCTCTGCCGGTAACGCCCCGGCGTTTCTGGCCGTCGAGATTGAGCGGGTTGCCCTTGAATTCCTCCGAACCGGCATCGACGCGCATGTAACGGTGTTCGTGGCCCGCGATCATCAGATGGATGCGCTGATCCGGCGCGTCGGAATTCAGCAGGTCGCCGAAGTAGCGGCGCATGGTTTGCGGACCGTGTCCTTCCGCCTGACCGTGGGTGGGGATGTGGGTGAGCACCACCCGGAAGGGGGCAGTCCGGAATTCCTGCGATTGCGTCAACTGTTGCAGCCACCGGCGCTGGCGCGCCATCCATTCGGGGCTGCGGTTC
>CASFXO010000087.1 GCA_949298665.1 uncultured Lentisphaeria bacterium | reverse complement strand
GGGTAAAGAAATCAGCGAGAGAGGGATTCCGCCGGTTCCGGGAAGTTGGCGTCCAGCAGCCGCCGGACCCGGTCCACGCCGGGGAAATCCCGGAAGGGAAACATCCGCGGCGCCAGTCCCGGATACTGGTCCGCCCACCGGGCGCAGGCGGCCTCGTCGGCCAGGGCGCGGTCCACACCGATCAGCAGGGGAATTTCCGGATGTTCCGCGAGAAACGCCAGACGCCGTTCCAGTTCCGTCCGGTGCCACCGGTGGAAGAGCTCCAGATACACCGCCGGTCCGCCCCCCTCCCGCCGGAAACACAGATCCGGAAAAAACACCCGCCCCTCCGGCCCTTCGATGAACGGCGTCTCTCCCGCCACCTGCCAGCTTCGGATCTTCTCCCGGAAGAGCCGGTGAAACATGGCGATTTCCTCGGGCACATAGCTGGAAAAATTCCGGTAGTGCGACCGCAGGCCGCAGGATTCATCCAGCGCGAGACGCCACGCCTCCCCCCGGTCGTTCCAGCGGATGTCCGCGGTCAGCGCCCATTTTTTCAGCAGCACCGCCGCCGGAAAAAACCCCGCCAGCTGCAAGGCGTATTTGCGGCTGTTCGCAAAAATCGCGAACGGCCCGCTGATCTCCAGTTCCAGCGTCTCCGCGTCCACCCGGTGAATTTCCGCAAGCAGCCGGAAAAATTTCAGGTACTTGAAAAAGCGGCGCAGTTCCCCCGTTTCCGGATCCGACACCCGCAGTTTCAGCCGCTGCGCCCGCATCAGCAGCCCCTGCACCTGGGCCAGATTGTAACGCTCCAGCAGCTCCCGTGCCCCGAGATCCCGGAATCCGCCCAGAACTTCATTTTCCGGCAGATCTCCGTAAAGATCGCTTCCGGCAAACGCCGCCGCCGCCGGTTCCGCCCGCCAGGCGCGCTGATACGACTCCGCGTCGTCTTCTCGCAGCAGCAACGCGGCGCTCCGCACCAGCAGCTGCCGCCGCGCCGCCGGATAATCCAGCTCCCGCGCCGGGTGAAAAAGGCAGCGGTCTTCCACCAGCTTCGTCAGCGCCTCCGCCACCTCCGGCATGCCGCTGCCGCGACACAGCGCTTCAACCGGTTCCTCCAGCTCGCCGCGCCGGAGCCGCTCCTCCGCTCCGCTCCGATACAGATGCAGCAAATCTTCCGCCAGCGCCATGAGCCGGGCGTCTTCCGGATTCAGGAAAACCGGAAAAATCTTCCCGGCACGCCGCCGGAAATGAATGTAAGGCCGGGTCAGCATGTCCCCCCCTTCTCTTTCCGCCGATACGCGCGGTGGTCCCGCCGCCGTTCGCTCACCCCCTCTTCCGACGTTCCGGCACTGATCAATTCATACAGCACCGCCTGCTCCTTGCCGGGGGCCGGACGCAGAATCCGCCCCAGCCGCTGCACATGTTCGCGCACGCTGCCGCTTCCGGAAAGCACAATTCCCACTCCCGCCGCCGGCACGTCCACCCCCTCGTTGAGCACCTTGCTCGTCACCAGCACCGGATAAGCCCCTTCCCGGAATCCCTCCAGAAACTCCTTGCGCTCCCGCGCTCCGGTGTGATGCGTGATCACCGGCAAAGCGAATTCCCGTCCCAGCTGATAGGCGGCGGCGTTATCGGCCGTGAAGATCAGCACCCGCTCACCCGCATGGCGCCGCAGCAAATTCCAGACCGTCCGAACCTTGCCCCGGCCCCCGCGCGCGATCCGCCGCTGGGCGAAAAACGCCTGCAGCACCCGCTTCCCCTCCGACCGCCGCGCACACAATCCGAGAAAACGCCCCCAGTCGGCGGCATTCCGGAACTGCAGTCCGTTCGCCCGCAGAAAATCCGTGTAAATCACCCGGTTGCGCCGGTATTCCTCCGCCTCGTCCGGGTCCAGTTGAACCGCAATCCGCTCCGTACGGTAAGGCGACAGGTATTTCCCCTCCAGCTCGCCGATGTCCACCCGGCAGACCACCGGTCCGAGCAGATCCGCCATGACGGCATTGCGTTCCTCCTCCTCCAGTTCCGGGGTGGCCGACAAACCCAGCCGGTAGGGCGCCAGCGCCATCGCCGCCGCCATCCGGTACACCGGTCCCGGCAGATGATGGCATTCGTCCGCCACCAGCAGTCCGAACCGATCGCCGATGAATTCCATCTGCAGCACCGCCGAGTCATAGGTACTCACCGTCAGCGGCAGCACCCGGTGCTCCCCTCCCCCCAGCATGCCGACCTCCATGCCGAAGAACTTTTCCAGAACGCCGGTCCACTGCTGCAGCAGATCGATGGTCGGAACCAGGACCAGGGCCGGACGGCGGAGGTATTCGATCGCCATGACCGCCAGAATGGTTTTTCCCGCGCCGGTCGGCAATGCGGCCACGCCGCGGAAAGCGTTTTGTCGCCAGGCGGTGAAGGCCGCCTGCTGATGCGGTCGCGGCGTAAGCGCTTCCGCCAGCCGCAGATCCAGCTCCGGGAATGCCCGTGCCCGGTCTTCCACCCGGATTCCGTGCGCCATCAACCCCAGCAGCAGTTCCGCATAATCGCAGCCGCGGGAACGGTAACTGCGACTGCGTTCATCGTAACGGATTCGGGCAAGCAGTTCCGCCGGCACCATCGCCGGAGCCAGATCCTGCCACACCAGCGTCCCGTGATCAAAACGGACCGAAGGATTCATCGCCGCCGCCGAGCCTGATACGCCACCGCCCAGGCAATCGCCGGCGGCAGCAGAAAGAGCCACCACGTCGAACGAAGAGCAAACAACCCCCAGCCCAGCCACCAAAACCCCAGCAACAGTACCGGAATCCCCACCAGCACCAGCGCCCGGCGCCCGCGCCGCCAGTCCGGATATTCCTCGTCGGCTTCCGCCTCGATCCGTTCCAGTTCCAGACGCAGTTCCGGCGCCAGCTCCGTATCCTGTTCTTTCTCTTCCGGCATTCCCGTCTTCCTCAGCGCCGCCGCGTAATCTGGAGATAGAGATTTTCCGCGACGACCGCCATGCCCTCGTCGGACGGATACAATCCCCCCGGCTGAAAGAGCTCCTCATCCGTCCCCAGCAACCGGGTTCCGTCGATCACCCGCACATGGCGGAAGGCCGATGCCGCCGCCGTCAGCGCCCGACGGAAATCCTCCGGCGCGTCCCCCGCGGCATTCCGCAGCCGCTCATGTCCCGGCCACAACAGCGGTGTCGCCACGTATACCATGATGCCCGGGCGGCGGAAAAGATGTTTCAACAGCGTCGTCAGTTCCGTCGCGCACTCCGCCGCGCTCCGCCCGGACGCATAATCCTGAATACCGCAGGCCACCAGCACCGACTGCCACTCCTGTTCCAGCGCCAGCGCCCCCATCCCGCCGTGCAACGGCGCTCCGGCCACTGCCCAGTTCAACACATCGGTATGCAGTTCCGCCGCCAGAATCGCCGCGTAGGAACGCAGCGGCGACGGCGCCGTCAAGCCCATGGTCAACGCATCCCCGAGCAACAGCATCCGCTCATCCGTGCAATACAGCGGCCGGAACAACGACCCGTCGGCCAGTTCCAGTTCGCAGACCAGCACTTCGGCGTTCAGCGGCAGAAACACTTCCACCTCGTGGTCCTCATCCCGGCCTTCCGGCAGCTCCAGAAAAAAATCAAATTCCTCCTCCGGCTCGTCCGGTCCGAAGGTATGGCAGTCCGAACGATCCACCAGCACATCCAGCCGGCACGGCTCCTCTGCATCTTCCGCCGCCGCCAGACGCAGCCGCATCGCCAGATACGCGCTGTCCGTCACCAGCGAAATCCGCACCCCCGCCGTATAGCGCGCCCGGCGGAAGAGCTGTTCCTTCCCCAGGAAAAACTCCTCCGCCGCCTCCGTCATGCGCCTACATCGAACGCCTTCCGGCGTCTCCTCCACTTCCGCCGCGCCCCGTACCAGGTCGCGATGGTCCATGAGATCGATTCTCATATCCTTCCTTATGGTTTGATCCTCAATACCCCGTCT
Organism: uncultured Lentisphaeria bacterium; assembly: GCA_949298665.1. GTDB lineage: Bacteria > Verrucomicrobiota > Lentisphaeria > Victivallales > Victivallaceae > CALXOD01. The sequence continues at coordinate 2,620 of CASFXO010000087.1, read as the reverse complement.
CCGAAAACCCACCCGGAAGACGCACGGATCGTGTTTCTCCTACTCTTCCGCCACCGCCGCCAGACGCAGTACGAACTGTCGCCGTCCCGGCGCAATCCGGTAGCGTTCCAGCGTAGCCGGTCCGCAGGTAGCGGTTCCCACGCCGCGCTGGCGCAAATCCATCCGGACGAAAATCCGGTCCGACGGCGTCAAATCACACGTGTGCCGCGCCGCGAACAACTGGTCCTCCGAATAACGCATCGCCCCGAATTCCATCGTTCCCGGAGCCGTGATCCGCACTCCGACCCCGGCCGCGTCGGTCAACGTCGCAAACCGCACCCCGGTCCGGTTCCCGCAGCTCTGCGGCAGAATATACGGCACGTACATCCCGTCCGCCGTCGTCCGGTACCGGCCGAGCTTCGCTCCGGCGTCACGGTCGACGTAATTCTCAAACGGCCCCAGCCCGAAATACTCCACCTCACCGCAGGCCGCCGGCAATTCCATCGTCAGTCCCAGCCGCGGCAGATCCTCCCAGTCGGGCGGCACGACAAAGGTGTTTTCCAGCTCCAGCGTCCCGTCCGGCAACATCCGGAACAGCTGCGAAAACTCCATCTCGCTCGCCATTCCCGGCGCTTCGATCATCTGGTGCAACCAGACCGTTTTCGCCGCGGCGTCCGTCACGAACTGATCGGTCCGGCGCCGGATCCGGTCATAACCGTTTTGCAGCCAGCGATTCAAAGCGACCGCTCTTTCCGGATGCGTCTCCCGGAACATCCGAATGCCGTCGTTGTCGGTAGCGGCCCGCCAGATGTCCAGCCGCGGCCCCTGTTCCAGCAATTCCCGTCCGTCCCGCTTGAAACTCACCAGCCCCGCCGACGTGATCAACGCCGTCGTCCGGCCCGCGCGCAACTCCACCATTCCGGCCCGGTCCTCCACTGTCACCGTTCCGGCAGACGACGGCGAAACAATCGCTTCCGTCAACACCGGCAGCGGGAACACCTCCCAGGCGGCCTCCTCTCCGGCCTCCGCCCAGCGTTCCGCCTGCCGATACCGGAGCGACACCCGCAGCGTCAATTCTTCTCCGGGCGCCGTTACCGGCCGTTCCACCGGCAGCGACAGTTCCGCCCGGCTCCGCGGCGGCACCGGCGGCAGCAGCACTTCGCCGGAGGTCTGCACCGCACCGTTCACCGCCACTTCCCAGACCAGCACGAAGTCTTTCTCCAGCGCCCGGAAATACCGCCGGTTGAACAATTCCAGCCGCCCCGCCGCCGGGTCCGTCAAACGGAATTCAGCGCATTGCGCCAGGTATTTGAACTCATACATGGCCGGATGCGGCGTGCGATCCGGCCAGACCAGCCCGTCGATGCAGAAATTGCCGTCGTTCGGCTCATCCCCGAAATCGCCGCCGTAAGCCCAGTAGTCGCGGCCCTTTTCATCCGTGCACCGGATGCCGTGGTCGATCCACTCCCAGATGAATCCCCCCTGCAGTCCGTGACAGCGGCGGAAGGCGGCGAAATAATCCTTCAGACTGCCGTTGCTGTTGCCCATCGCGTGCGAGTATTCGCACATGATCAGCGGCCGGTCGTCGCCGCCGCGCTCCGCCCAGGCGATGATCCGGTCGATCTCCGGATACATCGGACAGACGAAATCCGTCAGTTCCCGGTTGACGTTGTCGTGGTTTTCCTGAAAATCAACGCCGATCGCCCCCTCATAATGCAGCAGCCGCGAATCGTCCCGGTAACGCAGATACCCCGCCATCGCCGCGTGGTTGGCGCCGTGCCCGGACTCATTGCCGAGGCTCCAGGCGTAGATGCAGCAATGGTTCTTGTCCCGCTCGAACAGCCGCACCGCCCGGTCCACAAACGCCGTCGCCCATCGCGGATCGCGGCTGAGGTCGTTGCAGAAGGCATGACACTCCAGATTGCACTCGTCCACCACGTACAAACCGTATTCGTCGCAGAGATCGTAGAATTCCGGCGCATTCGGATAGTGCGAAGTACGCACCGCGTTGAAATTGAAGCGCTTCATCAGCTCCACGTCGCGCTTCATCGTCTCGTACGGCACCACCTTGCCCAGCGTATCATGGTGATCATGCCGGTTCACGCCGCAAATCAACACCGGTTGTCCGTTGATGCGCAGTTCCCGGTTCTTCCGCTCCACGCGCCGGAACCCGATCCGGCAGCCGGTGGCCTCCTGCACCATACCATCGGCCGCCACCAGCTCCACGGTCAAAGTATAAAGATTCGGCTCCTCGGCGCTCCACGCCGCCACCTCCGGCACCGGAATCTCCGCCCGCGCCACCCGGCGCCGCCGATCGGCATTCCCGAAGGAATAAAAACGACGCGGCGCCAGCGGCACCACCCGCGGCTCCGTCCACAGCGCCCGGCCCGCGGGATCGAACAACCGCACATGAAACGCCCAGCCCGCTTCCGGCTCCCGCTCGAAACCGCCGTGCAGCTCCAGCTTCAGCACCCCGGTCCGAAAATCATCGGTCAGTGTCGTTCGGGCGAACACGTCCCCGATATAATTCCGGGCGGTGCTGTAACAATACACACTGCGCGTCAAACCCGGCATATACCATTGATCCTGATCTTCGACGAACGTGGCGTCCGACCACTTGATCACGACGACGGTCAGTTGA
>CASFXO010000086.1 GCA_949298665.1 uncultured Lentisphaeria bacterium | reverse complement strand
GGCAGTTTTCGGAGATGAGTATTTCGCGTTCCTCGTGTTCGCGCAGTGAAATGGAGACCGCGTCGGCCAGCAGATTGGCGACGATTTCCAGCAAAGTAAGATCCCGTTCGAGGTCGGTGCCGGGGGTGGTGCGGCGGTCGATGCTCATGGTGCCGATGACTTCGTTCTGGTGAATGATGGGAACGCAGACGAAGGCGATGTCCTTTTCCGTCTGGCGGGCGCCGGTACGGTCGAGAAATTCGGGTTCGCGGGAGATGTCCGGGATGATACGGGGCAGGGCGTGGAGCGCCACCTGGCCGGTGATGCCTTCGCCCAGGCGGTATTTTCCGCGGAGACGTTCTTCCTCGCTGAGGCCGTGGGAGGCTTCGATGAAGAGGTTGTCGCCCTGCCGCAGGGTGATGGTACCCCGGAGTGCGCCCATTTCCCGGTGGAGGATGCCGAGCACTTCGTCGAAGAGTTTCGAGACGTTTTTTTCGCGAACGGCGACCCGGCTGATCTGAGTCAGTACCGCCATTTCCAGATTTTTGCTGCGATCCATGCGATGATCTTTCTTCCGGTTATTCCGCGTCGGAAGTATCCAGTACGATATTCTGATGGCTCCACGGTTTTCCGTCCGGCGGGGCCGGGAAGCGGCGCAGTTCCGCAAGCATGCGGCGCACCGCCGCGTCCATGGCGGGAATGCCGCTCGGCTGTACGATCCGCGCGGAAACCACGTTGCCGTTTCCGGCGATGGTCAGGGCGATTTTCACTTCCGGTTTCCGGTCGCCGAGCTGGGCCCGGGAGGGGACATAGGTGGCCCATTGCATTTTCAGAAAAGCGGCGAGCGTTCCCGCGTAACTGTCGGCCCGGTTGGGGCCGCCCTGGGGGGTATTGGAAAAACGGTCGCCGAATTTCTGGGCGACGTCGGCCTTGCCGATGGGTACGAGTTCATTGGTGTTGCTCCCGGTCCGGGGCGTTTTCCTGCGGCTGTCGGAGAGTTTCCGGGAATCGTCGGCGGAACGGCGAGGCGTTTTTTTCGCCGGTTCCTTTTTCGTGACCGGGACCTGGGGCAGGGTCAGCTGCGGTTCCCGAACGGCCTTGGGGGGGCGGGGCGTCGGCATCGGGAGATTGGGCACGACCGGTTCGGCGACCGGTCGGGGCTGCGGCTGCGGCGGAGCCGGAACCGGCAGTTCCGGCAACGGCTCCGGCGCGGGATCGGGATTGGATTCCGGGGTCGGCTCCGGCGCGGGCGGCAGCCGCTGAGTTTCCGGTCCGGTGACCGGACCGGTCGAAGGCGTATCCACCAGGTTGACGGAGAACGCCGGTTCCTCCGGTTTGAAAAAACCCCGCATATAAAGAATCAGCAGCGGCACGAAAATCGCCAGAATATGGAGGATCAGCACATTGAAGAAAATGCGCCTGCTTCTTCCCGGCGGCGACAGCGGCGCCGGGTCATGGAGAGTCGGGTCGTTCATGATTCGGTCAATTGCTGCGCTCCGCCTGAGTAACCAGGGAAATATTGGTGAATCCCGAGTTCTTGATGTCGCGCATCAGGTCGATCACGTCGTTGTAGGGGCGGGTGCCGTCGGCGCGCAGCAGCAGAATCGTTTTGGGGGATTCCGCTTTGAGCTGTCGCAGTTCGAGCATCAGTTCCTCCCGGGAGACGACGCGGCGTTCATAATCGATGTCGCCGTTCTTCTTGAGCGTGACGCTCCGGAAGTTTTCCGGGGGAAGCTGCTCGGCGTTCATTTCCGGCGGGTTGACGCTGGTACCGTATTCCATCAGCGGCATGGTGATCATGAAGACGATCAGCAGGAGAAACGTCAGGTCCAGCAGCGGGGTCATGTTGATCTGGTCGATCGCATCCAGTTGCGAACGTTGTTTCCGGCGGGGCATGGGACGGGACTCCTTACTGTTCGACTTTCGCGGTGTCGGTCCGATCGGTGCCGAGGCGTTCCAGTTTGAGCTTGACCATGAATTCTTCGGTGAAGTTGTCCATATTGACCGTCATCTTGCGAATGGACGAGGTCAGCAGGTTGTATCCGATCAGCGACGGGATCGCCACCACCAGTCCGGCCACGGTGGTCAGCAGCGCCCCGGCCACCCCCGGGGCCAGTGCGGTGAAATCGGATTTTCCCGCCGCGGCGATGCCGCAGAAGGCCATCATCACCCCCCAGACCGTCCCGAACAACCCGAAAAAGGGACTGGCGCTGACCATGGTGGCCAGGAGTCCGATCCGGGTTTCCAGCTCCATGATCTGGATGGAGACTTCGCGTTCGAGCACGGCCTGAATGGCGTTGTGCTGTTCGTCGGTCAACCGGACCGGTGCGACGGGGCGGGCACTGCCGCCGGGGTGGACCGCCGCGGCGGCGGCAAAGGTGGTGCTGCCCGGGG
>CASFXO010000085.1 GCA_949298665.1 uncultured Lentisphaeria bacterium | reverse complement strand
TGACGGCGTAAAACGGCACCGTGTCATCGGCGTCCCGCCGCGGTGATTTTCCCGGATGTTGCTGTCGGAACGAAGGGGCGGCGGTCGCCGGCAACGCGGAATATTCCGGCAGGTGGAGATTTTCCACGGCTTCTTCCGCCGGCCGCAGAGGCGCACCGGAGGCGGCACCGTCAACGGGGCGGCAAAGACCGTGCAGGCCGCAGAAAACGGCCAGAAACAACAGCAGCGGCAGAATGGTTTTCCCCATGAACGTTTCTCTCGTATTCGCTCCGGAAAAGCGTCACTGCATTTGCAGCGATGGTTTTTATAATTCAGATAATATAAAGCCTTTTGCGTGGAAATACAACCGGTTTGTTTTTTTATTTTGAACGATTATTGTAAAACAAATGTCAATTGGTATGTTTTTTTTTGACAGGGAGAAGTTTTTCATATGAAGAATCAGGCCATTGATCCGGTCTGCCACATGACCGTCAGCGAAGATTCCACCGTGCGGACGGAATATGAGGGGAAGACCTATTATTTCTGCTGCGCTTCGTGCCGGGAAAAATTTCTGTCCGACCCGGCGGGCTGCCTGGAGAAAAAAGCAACTGATCCGGTTTGCCGCATGACGGTCGGCACGGATTCCGGAATCCGGGCGGAATACGGCGGCAGGGTCTATTATTTCTGCTGCGCTTCGTGCCGGGAAAAATTTCTGTCCGACCCGGCGACCTATCTGCGGCAGCCGGTTGCCGGGAAGGCCGAAAAACAGGTTGCGCCGTTGTCCGGAGACGGCGCGGAGGAGGTCGTTTACAGTTGCCCGATGGACCCGGAAGTCCGGGAAAATCATCCCGGCGCCTGCCCGAAATGCGGCATGGATCTGGAGCCGCTGTATGTAACGCCGAAACTCGACGACGGCCGGGAAGACGCGGAATACCGTTCGCTGCGGCGGAATTTCGTGGTGGCGCTGCTCATGACCGTTCTGCTGACGGTGATCAACTGCCGTCCGCAGTGGGTCGGCATCCGGCGGGATCTGTTCAGCGACCTGCTGCAACTGCTGGGCTGTTCGCTGCTGCTCTTCGGACCGGCCCGTTTTCTGCTTCGGCGGGGGCTGGCGTCGCTGCGGTATCGGAGTTTCAATATGTTCACGCTGATTCTGCTCGGAGTGGGAACCGCGTATTGTTACAGTGTGTACGGCGTGTTTTTTTATGAAAATCTGCCGGCGGATATGCTGAACGACGTTGGACGCGCCCGGCTGTATTTCGAACCGGCGGCGATGATCGCCACGCTGATCATGCTCGGGCAACTGCTGGAAGCCCGGGCGCGGGCGAAAACCGGCCACGCCATCCGGGCGCTGATGCGTCTGGCGCCGCCGACCGCCGCTCTGGTCGGCGCCGACGGCGGGGTGACGGAGATCCCGCTGGAAAAGGTCGGTCCGGGCGATGTGTTGCGGGTGAAACCGGGGGACCGGATTCCGGTGGACGGAATACTGGTTTCCGGCACGAGTTATGTGAACGAGTCCATGCTGACCGGAGAACCGGTCCCGGTGGCGAAGAAGGCCGGAGACGAGGTGGCGGCGGGGACGCTCAATGAACAGGGAACATTCGATTTTGAGGCGCGGCGGGTGGGGTGTGAAACCCTGCTCAGCCGGATCATCGCGCTGGTGAGCGAGGCCCAGCGTTCGCGGCCGCCGGTGCAGCATCTGGTGGACAAGGTATCGGCGGTTTTCGTGCCGGTGGTGGCGGCGTGTGCGCTGGCGGCGTTTCTGGTCTGGACGTACGGCTTTCATAATTTTGAATTCGGTTTGCTGACGGCGATTGCGGTTCTGCTGGTGGCCTGTCCCTGCGCACTCGGGCTGGCGACGCCGATGTCGATCACCGTCGGTCTCGGGCTGGGGGCGCGGAACGGTATTCTCATCCGCAACGCGGAGGCGATGGAGGGGATGCGCCGGGTATCGGTGATTCTCCTGGACGAAACCGGCACGCTGACGCAGGGAAAGCCGACGTTGACCGGGGTGATTGCCGCCGA
>CASFXO010000084.1 GCA_949298665.1 uncultured Lentisphaeria bacterium | reverse complement strand
CCGCTGAACCGAAGCCCTCTATGAAAAAGATGACTTCGGGTGCGGCAAGGAGCAGTTGTTCTCGATTGAATTTTCCGCTGACCGGCATGGCGGCGGCAATGTTGCGGGCTCCCGCCGCCGTCAGCAGTTCGTGGATATAGGAGTTTTCGCCGACGGTTTTTTCCGGCGCGTAGAGTTCGAAGTAGACGGCAGGCGCGTTTTCCGGAAGCGGGCGGTCCGGGAGTTTCGGCTGGCGGTCGGCCAGTGCGTTTGCCCGGGCCGCGGGAATCCGGAGATGCTCGGCAATGCGTCGAACCGTGTCCCGGTATGTGCTCAGGCGAATGGCCGGGAGACGAAGAACCGGAATATCCAGTTTCTCCAGCATGGCGGCACATTCCGTCTGATAATCCCAGAGAATTGCAGAATCGATTCGGGCCGTCAGCACGGCTTCTCTGGAAAACCTCCCGGCGTATCCGATGACGGGAATGCGGTTCGTTCCCGGCACCACCCGGCCATGCACATCGATGGCGGCAAGACGATCTCCGGCATTGAGGTCGAGGATGATGGCCGTGGCCGCCGCGGCTGTCGAGAGAATACGCTGCGGCGGGGCGGAGGAGATTGCGTTGCCATCATTATCTCCGGCCCGGGTCAGGAGGGCGGCGAGGAAAAAAATACAAAGCAGGAGTTTGTTCATGGTGCACCTGCAAAGCCGATTCCCGCGGCATCAAAATTCTGGGCCGGACTTTCGGCGAATGTCCGATTTTCCACATGGAAGTCCGCGAACAAGGCCGAAAAACTCAGGCGGGGATGGCGTGGTTCCACTCCGGTTCGAAAATTGCTGCCGCTTCCGAAATAGTATTTCCCCGACTCGGTGTCGACCAGAAAAATCGTTCGGGAGGGTCGCCGGACGCGCACCGGAGAGACCGGGTACCAGAAACAGAAATGTTTATTGCCATGGAAGTTCACGGCGCTGATTCCGTAGGAGAGCCGAGTTCCGGAATCTGACGCCGCTGTTTCGGGGGCCGGGTCGGCCGGACATTGGAAAACGTCGGATTTCTCCCGCAGCGTACCGGAAAGTTGATTCATCCAGCGGATCCTGGTGCCGGAGAGCAGGGCGCATGGATATACTCCGAATTCATTCAGATAGAGTGCGGCCGCCACTCCGATCTGACGGAGGTTGCCGAGACAGTGCGTGGCGTTTGCCCGCGCCCGCGCGTTATTCAACGCAGGCAGCAGAAGTGCCGCCAGAATGGCAATCAGGGTCATGCAGATCAGAAGTTCCAGCAGCGTGAAGTCAAAACGGGTGACGGGGCATGGGCCGATCATAGAAAAAGCGGGTTTCCTCCGCATCGTACGGAGGTCCCCGCATATCAGACTCTGCCGGGAGAAACGCCGCGAACGTTCCGGAGAAGACGCGGCATCTGTTCCCGTTGTTCCTGTTCGTTTTATTCGCCCATCTCCTTGAGCGCGGCCTTGCGGCTGAGGCGGATCTTGCCGGACTGGTCGATATCGATGACCTTGACCGAGACGTAGTCGCCTTCCTGGCAGATGTCGGTCACCTTGTTTACCCGGTAATCGGCCATTTCGGAGATGTGCAGGAGACCGTCCACGCCCGGAAGAATTTCCACGAAGGCACCGAAATCGCGCACGGTCACGACCTTGCCGCGGTAGATCTTGCCGATTTCCGCCTCGGCGGTGGAACCGAGCACCCGTTCCCTGGCCATTTCCAGATGGGCCTTGTCGGCCGCCATGATCTTGACGTTGCCGTCGTCGTCCACGTCGATGGTGGCCTGGGTTTCGTCGGTGATGGCCCGGATGTTCTTGCCGCCGGGGCCGATCAGGGCGCCGATTTTTTCGGGATTGATCTTGATGACTTCCATGCGCGGAGCGCGTTCACTGATTTCGGCGCGCGGGGCGGAGATGCAGTTTTCCATCACGTCGAGAATCTTCAACCGGGCGATGCGGTTGCGTTCCATGCCTTCGCAGAGCAGATCGATGGCGATGCCCGGCAGCTTCAGGTCGAGCTGGAAGCCGGTGATTCCCTGCCGCGTGCCGCAGACCTTGAAGTCCATGTCGCCGAAATGGTCTTCCGCGCCGAGAATGTCGGTCAGCAGCAGATACCGGCCGTCGTCATCGGTTACCAGCCCGCAGGAGATTCCCGCGACCGGCGCCGTGATCGGCACCCCGGCATCCATCAGCGCCAGCGTGGCGCCGCAGACCGTCGCCATCGAGGTGGAGCCGTTCGAACTCATGATTTCCGAAACGCAGCGGACGACGTAGGGGAAGTCTTTCGGAACCACCTTCGAAACCGAGCGTTCGGCGAGGTCGCCGTGGCCGATTTCGCGGCGTCCCGGACCGGTGATCCGGCCGACTTCGCCCACGCTGAAGTTCGGGAAGTTGTAATGCAGATAAAAGCGCTTGACGCCGTTGCCTTCGAGACTGGTGATCTGGTCGTATTCCTGCGCGTCCTTTTCGTTGCCCAGCGTGGCGATGACCAGCGCCTGGGTTTCGCCGCGGCTGAAGAGGGCGCTGCCGTGCACCACCGGCAGGACGTTGACTTCCGCCGACAGCGGCCGGATGTCGGTTACAGAACGGCCGTCCGGACGGAAATGCTTGTTCAGGATCACCGAACGGGTGGTGCATTTGACCAGGTAGTCGAACCCCTTCGCGGTTTCCAGCGCGAAATCGTCGTCGCT
>CASFXO010000083.1 GCA_949298665.1 uncultured Lentisphaeria bacterium | reverse complement strand
CGGGCGGCGCTCGGCTATTTCCGCCGGACGGTGGAGCAGCTCCGACGCGAACTGGGACGCTGACCGGCAGCGCGGGCGGCGTTCCGGGGAGGGCGGAGGCCGTCGCGGTGATTGATGGGGAAAAAACAATGCTCCCCGCAGGATGACTTCCTGCGGGGAGCGGTGTTTCCGGGGATGAGCAGACGGATCAGGCCTTGTACAGGGCGCAGTCCGGGCAGATGCTGTTGACCAGCGGGCGGCCGAGTTCGAAATCGCGGATGTTGCCGAGCGTGGTTTCCGCGATGTTGTTGACCGCCTCGCGGGTGAAGAAGGCCTGATGCGAAGTGACCAGAACGTTGGGGAAGGTCAGGAGCCGGGCGAGGACGTCGTCGTCGATGGCGCTGCCGGAACGGTCTTCGAAGAAATAATCGGCCTCTTCTTCATAAACGTCGAGCCCGGCGCCGCCGACTTTTTTCGATTTCAGCGCCTGAATGAGGGCGGCGCTGTCGATCAGCTTGCCGCGGCTGGTGTTGAGAATGATGACGCCGTCCTTCATCATGGTGATGCTGCGGCGGTTGATCAGGTGGCGGTTTTCCGGGGTCAGCGGACAGTGCAGGGAGATGATGTCGCTTTCGCGATAAAGTTGTTCCAGCGGGACGTATTGCAGCTGCAGTTCCCGGGCCGCGTCTTCGTTGGGGTAGGGATCGAAGGCCAGCAGGCGGACGCCGAAACCCTGAAGGACCCGGGCGAAGGTGCGGCCGATTTTGCCGGTGCCGATGATGCCGATGGTTTTTCCGTGGAGGTCGAAACCGAGGAAGCCGTTGATGGAGAAGTTGTTTTCCCGGATTCGGCAGAAGGCGCGGTGGAGACAGCGGTTGAGGCAGAGGAGCATGCCGAGGGTGTATTCCGCCACGGCGTAGGGGGAGTATTCGGGGACGCGCACGACCGGCAGTTTGCCGCAGGCGGCGGTCAGATCGACGTTGTTGAACCCGGCACAGCGCATGGCGATCAGGCGGACTTCTTCCGCGATGAGTTTGCGGATGGTGGCGCGGCCGAGGTCGTCGTTGACGAAGGCGCAGACGACGTCGCATCCCGCGGCGAGGCCGGCGGAATCGGCGTTCAGGCGGCTTTCGAAGTAATGCAGCTGATAGCCGAAAGCCTGATTGGCGTGGTCGAACGAGAGCCGGTCATAGGGTTTGGTGTCGAAGAAGGCGATTTTCAACTTTGATTTTTTCATGGAACCGTTCCCCCTGGTTGATGCTGTTTCGATAGACAGAAGATACCTGTCCGTTTACGCCATGCAAGCGCGGATCGTTTTTTTTTGATGAAAAAGCGGAGCGGGGAGGCGTCGCGCCGCCCTCCTCGCCCGAATACATGCTTGTAACAGATACCGGTTCCGGGAACGAACCTTATAAATCCAGCTCGCGGATGACCGGCAATGCGTCGATGATCGAGAGGTTGGTGTGATAGCCCGGGTCCGCGTCCGGCGTGGCGGGAATGACCGGCACCACCTTGCCCTCCGCCGACCGGGTCTGTACCGCCATCTGATGGCATTCCGGCCGGACGTAACCGTCGAAAAAGGCGTCGGCGCACCGGGTGATGATCTCCGCCACCGAACGGTCGCCGGTGAAACGGAAGGTCAGCGCGGCGGCCCGGATCGTTTCCGGCAGACTCCACCAGGGCATGTCGGTATTGACCGGCTGCCGGGAGACCAGCTCGAAACTCTTGATGATCCCGCCCGGTCCCGGAGCAAAGCCGATCCGGAACTGATGCCGCAGGAAATCCGCATAGAATTTCCGCAGTTTCGCGGCATTGCGTTTGCCGGCGGGGGTCTGTACGGCGAGCAGGTTTTTCAGCGAGAGCCCCACGAATTCCAGGGCGTGGCCGGGGTCGCAGATGAGTTTGCCGTTTTCGCGCCACGGCGTCCTATCGGCATGCACCGCCTCCCAGAAGTCGAAATGCTCCAGATCGGCCGGTTCGCCATCAAGTTTGACGTGATAGCGGAACACGCGATCCAGCAACGCCTTGCCGCGCCGTTCCCAGTATGCCGGGTCGGTGCCGCAGCGCATGCCGAGCGCGGTGCCGGAAAGTGCGATCATCTTCGGCCCCTGCAGGAGTTTTCCGGGGACGGCGAGCACCGGATTCTTGGGGTCGAACATCTGCTGGTCGGTCACGAACCGCTCCGCGAGGATGGCGGCGACCACCCGGCGGAAATACGCTTCCCCGCGTTTGCGCCAGAGTTCGTTGCCGAGCACGGCGCCGGCGGCGAAAAGCCCCTTGGAATAGAAGAGATCGCTGAAATTGGCATCGCCGGGAATTGCCTCCAGCGGCTCCGGACGGGCCTGCTCGTTCATCCGGAGAAAACGACCATCCTCGGTCATCAGAAAGAACATGCGACCGTGGTTTTTGCGGCGCAGCCGTTCCATGTTGGCGGCGACCTCGGTCATGATGCATTCGAGCTTTTTCCGGCGGGCGGTTCTGCCGGCGGCAGGGAGAATGGTGCAGTCCGCGAGCCAGCGCCAGTGCCCGGCCAGCGCTTCGAGCGCGCGTCCCTGAATCCACGGATAGATGGTTTCCCGGCGCTGATACCAGGCGTCTTCCGGGCCGAAATCGCGGCCGGTCAGCAGATCCAGCTTGGTGTCGATGAAGTGGTAGTCGGGATGTCGGTCATAACGGGCGATCAGCTCGTCGAGAACGGCGAGCAGCATGTGTTCGAAACGGGATGCCAGTTTCATTGTCAAAGCCTCGGTTCGGGTTGAATGTTCTGCGACGACGGGAATATACCACCGGTCCGGGGGGAATGCCAGCGGAAATAGCGAACGGCAATGGCTTCCCGCCTTGATTTTCTGCCGGAACCCGAGTATTTTTAGCGCCATGAAGCCGTTTCTTCCATCCGCCGCGGGCCGTGTCCGGGGCCTGTACGTTTTCGCCGGACTCGTCCTGCTGCTGTCCGGGGGCCTGTTCCTGTTTTCCCGGGAAGCCTTCTGGATCACCGACGGCGGAAACAAATTCATGGTGCTGCGGGAATTTCTGCGCAGCGGTTCGACGACGTTGACGGTGCCGGCGGCGGACCGGGCGTTTTTTCCGACCGGTGAATTTCACTTTCTGCCCCGGGGGGAAGGGGGCGGATTCCAGTCTGTTTTTCCGGTTTATTTTCCGGTGATGTGTGCGTGGTTGTTCCGCTGGTTCGGTTATGTCGGATTGTATCTGCCGTCGATTTTCGGCACGGCGGCGGTCGGCTGGCTGTTGTGGTATCGGAGTACACGGGAGAAGGAGGCGGACGGCTGGTGGGCGCTGCTCTGGATCGCGGCGGCGGTATTCGCCACGCCGCTGGCGTTTTACAGCTGGACCTTCTGGGAAATGACCTTGTCGGTGGCTTTCGCCACGGCGGCGCTGTTGTCGGCGGCCGACGGTAAAGCGCGTCGGGCCGGGGCGGTGCTGGGCGCCATGCTGTGGATCCGCCCGGAAGGGTATTTTCTGGCGGCGGCGCTCGGCGCGGCTCTGTGGGTGCGGGAGCGGAAGGGGCGGTCGGCCGTCGCCTTATGGACGGCGTTTGCGCTGGCGGCGCTGCCGCTCTGGCTCTGGCAGTACTGGGACAGCGGGCATGTGCTGGGTCTGCATGGCGCGCTGTACCATCAGCACAATGTCGTTGACGGTGAATCGCTGTGGCGCCGGATCGGAAAACAGCTGGGAAACTATTGGTATTACTGGTTCAGTTTCCGGGGAATCTCCGATCCGTACGGATTCTGGCCGCAGGCGGGATTGACGGGACTGATCGCGGCGGCGGCCGTCGTTGGAGTCGGATTCCGGCGGTTCCGGCAGAGGGTGCGGCTCAAGTCGGCGCTCGGCGGGGTGGCGGCGGCGCTCTGGGCGGTGGCCGGATGGCGGCTGTGGCGGGAACCGGAACCGGTTCTGTCGTCGATTCTGACGGTAGGCTTGTGGAGTTCTCAGCCGTTTCTGCTGCTGATGCTGCTGAATCTCCGGCCGTTGTGGCGCTGTCGCCGGGGCATGACCGGACTGATGACGACGGTGCTGACGATGTATGCGCTGCTGGTGCCGCCGCTGTTGACCAGCCGGGATCTGGGCATCATCTGGGGACCGCGGCATTTTCTGCTGCTGCTGCCGGCGGCGGTGTGGCCGGCGTTTTATGCTGCGCGGCGGATGCGGGCCTTCCGGCTGCTGGCGATGC
>CASFXO010000082.1 GCA_949298665.1 uncultured Lentisphaeria bacterium | reverse complement strand
CAATGTCCGCGGCGAGGGCCGCGACCGCCGCCGCATCAAAACGGAGCGGCGAGTCGGTCGCCGGAACGAACCTGCCGCATCCGGCCCAGTGCCGGAGCGTCGAAGGACTGATGCCGAGCCGTTTCGCGGCTTCAGTGGTGCCGAGCAGCCGGTCGTTCATGACGGGGGTCAGCCGGAAATCGTGCCGCCTCCGGTAGCCGTCAGGAAAATGCCTTCGAAATTCATCTTCAGGGCGTCCGGATTGTCCGAGGCTTCCAGGGCGTCTTCTTCGGAAATCTGTCCCTCGTTGACCAGTTGCAGCAGACACTGGTTGAACGTCGCCATGCCTTCATTGGTGGCGCCGGCGATGGCGCCGGGGAGTTTGTCCAGTTTGTCTTCGAGGATCAGTTTCGAGATGACCGCGTTGTTGATCATGATTTCCCAGGCGGGAACCCGGCCGTTGCCGAGCGCCCGGGTGACCAGACGCTGCGAAATGATCGCGGTCAGGTTGTTGGACAGCGATTCCCGGATCTGGTCCTGTTCTTCCTTTTCGTACAGGTCGACGATACGGTTGATCGACTGCCAGGCGTTGGTGGCGTGCAGCGTGGTGATGACCAGATGTCCGGTGTCGGCGGCCTGCAGAGCGGCTTCAAAGCTGGTTTTGTCGCGCATTTCCCCGACCATGATGATATCCGGGTCCTGCCGCAGCGCATGGGTGAGGGCGGACTGGAAGGATTCGGTGTCGATCCCGACTTCGCGCTGTTCGAAAATCGACAGATTGTCGGTGAATTCATATTCGATCGGGTCTTCGATGGTGATGATGTGTCGGCGGTAGCGCTGGTTGATGTATTCCAGCATGGCGGCCATGGTGGTCGATTTCCCGGAACCGGTGGTTCCGGTCAGGAAAATGATGCCGCGGGGGACTTCGGAAATTTTCCCCAGTGTGTCGGGCAGTCCCAGTTCCGCGAAAGTGCGCACGGTGTTTTTCACCCAGCGCAGGTTGATGCTGGTGCTGTTGCGCTGACGGTGGATGTTGACGCGGAACCGGCCGATATTGTCTTCCAGCAGGGACAAGTCGAGGTCGCCGACCTGCATGAATTTGTCCAGCTGCTCCTGGGGCGCAACCTGGTGGCAGAATTCGGAAATCAGCGCCGCGTCGGGCACAAAGCTGGTGTCGACGATGTCATTGCCGACCCGGAAGACGGACGGCGAGCCGGTTTTGATGTGGATGTCGGACGCGTCGGAACCGACGGCCAGCTCCAGCAGATCGTGCAGTACGGTAACGGACATGAAACTTTCTCCTCCATGAAAAACAAGCGGTTCTGCCGCAGAATATAATAAAGTCAATGTACATCGGAACGGCGGCTCCTGCAAGCGGCGTCCGTTGTTTTTTTCGAAGAATCGTCATGCCAGCGGCGAAACCGCGGCAAATGATTCCGGCAGCCGGTCCGGCAGATCATCGGCACAGAATCCACGTCGCGGCCAGACTTCCCCGGCCAGCGCGTGCAGCAGTGCCGCCAGCCGGGCCGCGTCGTAGGCGGATAGACCGCCCGCCAGCAGTGCCCCGGTCAAACCGGTGAGCACGTCGCCCGAACCGGCCGCCGCCAGTGCCGGAGAACCGGCGGTATTGTACGAACTGCGACCATCCGGAGCGGCGACAACGGACTGGGGCCCTTTCAAAATGACTACCGCGCCGGTCAGCGCCGCCAGCTGTACGGCGGCCGTCCGGCGGTCTGCTGGAAAATCGGCACCGAAGGCGGCGAAGAGCCGGGCCGCTT